>JAQBBZ010000413.1:0-5158 GCA_032125735.1 Labilibaculum sp. | reverse complement strand
TCATCGGCTTTTTAGCTTTGGTAAATTCTTTATTATTATTATTATTATTATTATTTACCGTTTCGAACATTGTTTTATTAACAAGTTCGAAAGTGATTTTTGTTTTGACAGGAGTTTAAAAGCGACAAGAAACTTATAGGTAGAATGTAATTCTTCGTGTTGTAATTTTGAATTGCTTACGCTTCTCCGATAAGAAATGAGGCAGTATATTTGTAGATCGCTAAAGTAAACATCCTTTATGATAATCGTAATATTCAAAATAGTATTTGATAATTCTTAAAAAGACTTACTTTTACAATACAGAAATTAAAAATAATATTCTTAAAAATATAGAAATGAAAGACGGAACAAAGAGGGCAGATATTCATCCAGGGCTAGTGGTTAGAATTGTGCTGAAAGCCGATCAGAAAACAGGAAAGCTGACTGAAGGTGTTGTGAAAAATCTGTTAACCAATTCGCACATGCATCCACATGGTATAAAGGTAATGCTGGAAAATGGTCAGGTTGGTCGTGTAAAAGAAATTATAGATTGATTTTGCAACAAAGGACTAATAAGTTAAAAATGTAATCAGCAAGAGGATGTCTCACAACTAAGTGTAGTCATCCTCTTTTTTTATTTCACCACACATATTAATCATTGATATAAAAGACGATATCTATGCCTCCAATTCAGGAGTTATAGATTCTGCAAATTGCTTTGAAAGAGAAATGTATCTGTTCTTAAAATCATCATGCTTTAGATATTCTTTAATCTGCTCCTGCCAGCCGTTGGCTTGTTCCGATAATTCCATGATTCGGTGCTTATTGGAAAGGTCTGATTTAGACAACTTCTCCTTTTCAACCACTTTGATATAGCTATTTACCCAGCTTTCATACTTCTCCAAAAAACTCTTCCGATCCTGTTCTGATGAAAAACGATTTAAGTTGATATCAGCTAAAGCTTCCGTTTCAATTAATGCTGCAGCCCCTATGGTGAGCCCCAGTTTTTGAAAAAAACTTCTTCTTGTGCTATTTTGATTACTCATATTATTCTAATTAAGACTTTATGGTCTTAAATCTACTATTTATATTTAGTTTAAAAAAGAATAGCTCCGAAAATTTAGACGCATAAGAGTTTCAATTGAATCCGATTAATGTCTATTAATTTATTTTTCAAACGAACAATTGTCCAATCACTTTTTTTAACTATTTTGAATTCCATAACTTATAACTCTTAACTCATGTCACACATCCCTACCCGTGAAGAAGCATTTGAACTTTTAAAGAAACATACCAAAACGGAAAGTCTTATCAGGCATGGATTAGCCGTAGAAGCAGTAATGAGATATTACGCTCAAAAGCACAACGAAAATGAAGAGAAATGGGGTATTATAGGATTAGTTCACGATTTGGATTGGGATCAATATCCTGAAGAGCACTGTAAAAAAACCAGAGAGATATTAGAATTAGAGAACTGGCCCGAAGAATACATTCGCGCCGTTGAAAGTCATGCGTGGCTAAGCTGCACAGAGGTTGAGCCGCAAACAATACTTGAAAAAACTCTTTATGCTGTTGATGAATTAACGGGTTTAGTAACCACTACAGCTTTAATACGTCCTTCAAAATCAGTATTGGATGTAAAAGTAAAATCGGTACAAAAAAATTGGAAGAACAAGCGATTTGCTGCCGGTGTAGACCGAACTGTTATTGCAAGAGGTGCAGAAATGCTTAACATGGAACTTCCCGATTTAATACAAGGATGTATTGAGGGGATGCAGAATATTGCAGATGAGCTAGGTTTAAAAGGCGATATCAGCTAACATAAAACTATTCTTACACAATGTAAATAGCTGAAAACGCCAACAATTGGTGCATTCAGACGTAAAAAATCTAACTGCCATTATTAATTTAAACATGACAACATGCGAAAATTATTAACTTTCTGTATCATCTCTTTTTTTCTAATCATTTCAACTGTTGAAACTTCACCAGTCGTTGCTCAAACCTCAACTGAGAACGAAAAAAATATCTTAGTACTTCATAGCTACCACCAAGGATTAGCATGGACCGATAGCATAACTCGTGGAATACGCAGCGTTTTTAAAGACAGGCCAGATTTTAATATCATTTTTGAATATTTAGACACAAAGCGTAATTATAATGAAGAATACCTTACCGCTTTGCAAAATATCTATAAAGTTAAAGCAAAACAAATCCCCTATAAAGCGATAATTACAAGTGATAATGCCGCTTTTAATTTTGTTAGAAAATATGGCAGTCAGTTTTATCCTGATGTTCCTGTAATATATTGCGGTGTGAATGATCTGGATACAAGTATCCTCAAGGATTATCCGAATTTTTTCGGATTTGGAGAGAAGGCTGATCATTACGGAACCATCTCAGCTATAAAACGCATATTTCCAGAAAGAAAAAATATTTTCATTATTAATGACAATACCGAAACAGGACAAGCTATCCAGAAGGAATTAAAAGGAATTACTGATCAATTTAAAGACCTTAATTTTGAGTCGATTTCTGAATTCACAATGGAAAGCTTGCAGCAAACGATCAGGAATTTAGATGATACTTACGTGATTTACTTATTGGTTGTTAACCGGGATAAGAATGGCAAATTTATATCTTACCAAAAAGGCATAACACAAATTAAAGAAGTTGCACATGTTCCAATATTTGGATCCTGGGATTTTTATCTCAACAAAGGATTATTTGGTGGAAAAATTACAAGAGGGTATGAGCAAGGTGAAAGAGCTGCAATGCTGGCCTTAAAATTAATACAGGAACCTTTTACTAAAGATATCCCACAATTCAACTACGTCCCCAACACATACGTTTTTGATTACAATGAGCTTCTTACATTTAATATCTCAAAAAGTCAGTTGCCGAAAGACAGCATGCTGCTAAATGAACCAAAAGATTTTGGTTTAATTCTAAAAATCGGCATTATCAGCATCATTGTATTAATTGTTGTTGTATTACTATTAATCATCTGGCTGAAAATAAAACAAAACAGAGCCAAAGAGCTGCAATATTTAGTTCATGAAAAAACATCAGAATTAAACAAAATAAATGTAGAGCTCGAAAAGGTGATTCAAAATAAAAACAAGTTTTTTTCCATTCTGGCTCACGATTTACGTGGTTCCATCGGGGTGATTTTAAATTTATCTACATTTATAAATAAGGCTGAATTTGAAATTAGTGAAGAAGAAAAAAACGAATTCAATAAGGACATATTTCACGTTGCATCCCGAACCAATGGATTACTTGAAGATTTATTTTATTGGGGAACAATTCAAGCTAAAGACGGCCCAAAATTAACCTTCACAGAATTTGACATTAATAAAGTTTTAACTGAAATGACCGAAATTTTTCAGGTAAATCTTAGCGAGGTTAAATTTGACAAAAAATTTAGCGGAGAACTAAAAATAACCAGTGATTTAAATATCTGCAAATTCATATTTCGGAATATTATTCAAAATGCAATTAAGTACAGTTACAAAGGAGGAAGAGTTGCGATACGATCCTATTCTACTAATGACCGATTCTATATTGAAGTTAAAGATCAGGGATTAGGGATGTCGAAGGAAATTATTGAAAGTATCTATCAGAAAAATCCTATTCGGATTGAAGGTTTATCAGGACAAAAAACGACAGGTATGGGTTTGCCAACTGTTCTTGATTATTTAGAAATTTTGGAAGGAGAGCTTTTAATCGAAAGTGAAGCAGGCAAAGGTTCAACATTTACCATTGTATTGAAAAATCATAATGAACCAGAACATTCTTAAAATTTTATGGAAAAAATAATTATTCCAGCTCGCACGAGCTTGTTGCTCGTGCGTATAAGTTTGTTTGATAATTCCTAAATTATGAATTAAACCTTCCTCCCATAATACAAGTGATCGCAGGTTTCTCCATCGATATCGGCAACATGAGGCATTAAGCCCCAACGTTCGAAACCAAATTTTTCGAGGAGTTTGAGGCTCGCCAAATTTGCGGCCAATAAAATGGCAAAAAGGCTCTTAAACTTATATTTGGAGGCTTCGTTAATAGCAAACTGCATTAATTGTGAGCCAATTCCTTTTTGCAAATGCTCTTCATGAATGTAATAGCTCACCTCAGCCGCAGATTGCAGGGCTCTACGTCCTGCCCGGTAAGGGCTGAAACAGATCCAACCAATAATGACCTTATTTTCCTCTGCAACAAACACCGGATATTCTTCGGGTTGATGTCCTTCGAACCATTTGGCGCGCTGTTCCAGAGTAATTTCATCTAAATCAGCAGTACAATAGCGTTTGCGAACGGCCTGATTGTATATTTCGTTAATTGCAGGAAGATCTGATACTGCAGCTAGGCGGATTTTCATCGTGTTTCTTTTTGATTTTGAGTGTTCAAGATAATAAAAATATAGATTTATTAAGCCCTATCCCGAACGCTCTTCTTTTCTACCCCTAAATCCCCTGAAGGGGACTTCTTTCAAAAAACTGCTGCCAGTAAGCCCCTTTAGGGGTTTGGGGTAATTTACGATTGGTACTTTTGTCTACATAGGAGCAATATTCTTAACGAAAATGTGATTTATTTCATCATCCTGTACGTATTCAATGTCTTCGTCAAACTCATCTTCTTCAGTATTATTTTCAGCTGCCAGATGTATCTTCTTATAGCCACATCTGGAATAGAATGAGTTGAGTCTTTCTTGTGCTTTCTTGTAATTTTTGTCGTTGGTGATTCCTTCGAAACCTAGAGGAAAGCTTTTCAAAACCACATAAGCACAGGTCGATTTAAAGTAGATATCTAAACTATTTAAGACATATTTGCCATATCCTTTAGCTCTGTATTTTTCGTTTATCTCCAATCGATTGACAAGCAAAATATTCGTATTGAAGCTATCGCCCACCAAGTCTAAAATCTGATCATTAATCGTAGAATAGCTATCGTCTAATATCGCTGTACCCACCGCAAGCGATGAAGGAGATTCATCAAAAGCTTCCATTAAACTAGAGTGCCCGGCTTCGAAATTCAAGTCATACATCTCTAAACAGATCGTTCCAATCTCGACCTCATCCATATCAAAATGATCAAATTCATCATCTGAATGTATTAAGATCTTCCCCTCATAAGTCGTCATATTGGGATGAGAAGCATAATCGACATCTAACAAATG
>JAQBBZ010000412.1:0-13601 GCA_032125735.1 Labilibaculum sp. | reverse complement strand
TGCAGCGGGAGAAATTTCTGAATTTATGCAGATTTAGTTACCTCAGCTCTAAAATCATATTCTTATTTGTTCTATCAGCAATTCAGTCTATTTCATTTGTTTTGGTGGGTAATTTTATACTGGAAGTTGAAGGCATGCTTTTCGCATATTGGTTGGTGTTGTTCACAACTTCATGTTTCTCGAACATGATCGGATTAAATATCTCGGCAGGCTTGAATTCGGTGATTACTATTTATATACTGATTCCTTTAATTCTGGTTCCTCAGCTCTTGTTAGGTGGGGCAATGATTAAATTTGATGATTTGCATGCGGGAATTACTGATAAGGTTTATGTGCCTATCGTTGGTGATTTGATGACCACGCGTTGGGCATACGAGGCTCTGGCTGTTACTCAGTTTAAAGACAATGAATTTGAGAAGCACTTCTTCGAGTATGAGAAAGGGATTAGCGATGCTTCTTTTAAAAGTTCATTTTTGATTCCTAAAATAGAATCTATTTTGTTGGAATGTGAGCGGAGTATTGAGTTTGAAAAAAACACAGAAGATACGGAGGCTCAATTTGAGATGCTTCGAAATGAAATTTATCACTTAGGAGCAGAAGTTGGAATTACGATTTTTTCCGAGATAAAGGAGTTAAATGTTTCTGATTTTAATTTAAATGTTGCTGAGCAAACCAGAAATTTTCTGGATAAAGTGAAGCTGTACTATTTGGGTTTGGCAAGCGAGTCTGGTTATAAAAAGGATTTTGAGTATTCCCGATTGGTTGATTCCCTTGGGCGCGATGGTGTGTATGAGTTTAAGCAAAAATATTACAATACGGGTTTGGCCGATTTGGTTTTGAATAAAACTGAAATTAATAAAATGATTGAAGTGGATGATCAATTAATCCAGAAGAAGGATCCAATCTTAATGTATCCGGAATCTAAGTTCGGTCGCTCTCATTTTTACTCACCCGTAAAGCGAATCGGCTCTTTTTATATCGATACATTTTGGTTCAACCTTGCTGTGGTTTGGCTGGGAACCGGGATCTTGTTTCTAAGCTTATGGGCTGATGTTTTAAGAAAAGTAATGAACTACATCGAAGGCATTAAGCTGGTGCGCAGAGAAAAGAAACGTGCGTAGTATCTGGATTTCAGAAACCTGACAGAGTCATCAGACCTGTCAATAAAATTTAAAAATCAGTATGAGTCTCAGGAAAAGCATAATATTTTTGATGATTGTTTTGTGTAGTTGTTCTTATCTTCATACGGAAAAAGAGTCATTTAATCTTAAGACCGATTTATTTGAATTTTCTGATAGAATGAACGAAGGAGATACTTTACAAATTATCTCGAATCTCTCTGTTTGTAGATCGATTCATTTTGAAAAGGATTTATTTATGAAAGAAGGAGGTCTTGTTTATTTAAAAACTTACGCAGAAGGGAATTTTATAGATGACTGGGAGGAAAATTTACCGAAAGTAGAATATGTTAGAAGTGAAGCTGATAGTTTGAATTATGAGGATTTATTTAGATATGTTAGTCGTAGAAACACTGAAAATACAAAAGTGAATACTAGGGTTTTAAAATTGATTTATAAAGGTGATACCATTTGTTTTTATTCGAAGGGGCTGAATGAGCAGATTCCTGCTTCTGAATATATCTTGAGAATTAAGAGGCGAATATTTCCGGATGTGAAATTGTATGTACCAATGGAAAAATTTGTTGTTCCACCACCACCGCCTCCTTCTGAGAGTATGTAGTTTGCCGTATTACTTCACCACTCTTCGGTTCAGATAATTAACCAAAAGCAAACTACAGGCAATCACAATCATCCCAATGATTGAGAGTAAATCAGGGTGTTCATCAGGAAGAATTAACCAGCTTAATGAAGCACCAAAAATTGGCACGATAAATTTCCATGTATTTAAATTGGATACTTTCACACCAGGGCGTTGCAGCAAACCAAACCAAATGGTGATGGCAAATGCCGAGACCATAGCCAGCCAAGCCAGGGAAAGGTAATATTCACCAGGGTAAATCGTAGTCCACGATGGATTTTCAATGGGAATAGAAATCAGCAGTAATACAGCTCCTCCAATGATCATCGAGAAGGAAGCCAATACACGTGGGGGCATGTCTTTTGCATCGCGCGATACAATTACATTGCCGGTACTTCCCACAATATTATTCAGAATTAAAATTCCTACGCCAAGGGGTATTGTTGTTGTTAGTACAAAATCGGCTCTGCCCAAACTAATAATACACACACCGGTTATTCCCAAAATAATAGCAAATATTTTGTTCCAGCTCATCTTGTCGTTAGCAAGCATAAAATGAGCAAAAACAGCAGCAAACAATGGTTGCGAACCAATTAACATAGCCGCCAAAGCCCCTGGCACAAAACTAATTCCCGTATAGAATAATCCGTAAAGGAAAGTGGTTTGCAGCAAGGCTACCCAAAGAATAAAACGCCATCTTTTTTTCGATTCGAGCACCTTGTACTTCAAATCTTTAATAAAGGGAAGAATAATTAATCCCGAAAGTAGAAATCGAATACCCGCGAATTGAAGTGGAGTGGTATATTTTAAGCCGATTTTAATTGCTGTAAATGGGGTTGCCCAAAGCAAACATGCGAAAATGGCCAATACGGTAGTCGAGAATAGAAATTTCTTCATGGGAACGAATAATTTGATGCAAACTTAGGGATTTTAATTCAGGTGATGAGTCTTTCTAATTTATTTCCGCTGATTGCTATTGCGTTTTCGATTGGCTTTACACACAATTGCTTGATGTCTTTTAAGTTTTCATCATTATTGTTCGGGAAACATGCATTTTCAATAAGATTTATATAATTCCTCAGTAAGAAATTAGAATTACCGTAATAATTTTAGAAGTTACCTACAGGGAATATAGAATTAGCATTATGGTATTTTAAAATACACAATAAGGAAATTTGAATATTTATATGATAATATAATTTATGTATTGGGGAAATAGTTGTAACTTGTGTTTGGTTGAATTTTCTCATGAAGATATAGGGCTTTAATCAATTTAGAATAGAATATAGGCGTTCATCAACTGGTTTTATTGAAAAGAAGATTCGTTATGGAGACACAAATATTATATCACGCAACAGCGAAGGACATTTTTACTTTCACATCAATATTTATTGAGGTTTATCAAGTCAATTGCAAGGAAGATTCGTCCTTACTAAGGAAAAATATATTGGCGTTAGAGCAAGAAAATGAATTGCTGAAAAAGGTTGTTTATAAATTACGAAAACGGGAGTATACTTCTCAGTTGAAAAAGGCTGACGACCGGCTAAATCAGGGGATTATTGCTTTAAAGATGTTTGTAAAAGCCAATATGCATTTTCCCAACGCAGAAGACAGCAAGAATGCTGCTGTAGTTTGGAAGTTGATCGAAAATCATGGTAGTGATTTGAATAGAAAGGGATATATGACAAAGAATTCGATGGTAAACTCTTTGTTGATGAATATGGAGAGTGAAAAATTTAGAACATACGTAGAGCCATTGGTGGGCGTTCGAAAAACGATGAATGAGTTGAGGATTGCTTGTGATGAGCTTGTGGCGATTCAAGAGAAAAGTGTTTACGAGATGGTGAAACGTAAGGAGGATGTAGAAGCAACAGCTCAAGCCAAAAAGATGATGAAAATAATAAATAGCTTTATAGTTCCTTTGCTGAATGTTTTGCATGAAATGGAACCTGACAAGTACAAATCTCTTTTTAAATTTATGCAGAAAGAGTTGCTGCTTGTTAATGCTTCGGTGCGGCGAAGAAGAGGAAAATGGGGGCGAAAAGGAAAGGATGAAGGAGGTGAGTCGATTTAAATTTTCAAACAAAAAAATCCCCATCAAACGAAAGTCTGATGGGGATTCTGTATGGTAATTTTCTTCAAATTCTATTTTGCTTCTTTCACATACTTGTCAAGCCAGTTGGCGAAAGTGCGTTGCCATAAAATTCCGTTCTGAACACCCAAAACCCAATGGTTTTCTTCAGGTAAATGAAGAAATTGAGCAGGGATTCCGCGCAAGCGTGCTGCATTAAATGCCTGCATTCCCTGCGATTCAACAATCCGGTAATCTTTTCCTCCATGTATAACTAAAATTGGAGTATCCCAATTCTGAACAAATTTATGAGGAGAATTTGCGTAAGAGCGCTGAGCGATTTTGTTGTCTTTTTCCCAGAAAGGGCCGCCTAAATCCCAGTTTACAAACCACATTTCTTCGGTTTCCAAATACTGAGCTTCTAAATTGAACATTCCGTCGTGAGCAATAAATGCTTTGAAACGTTTCTCGTGATGTCCGGCCAGCCAGTAAGCAGAGAATCCACCATAAGAAGCACCAACGCAACCCAAACGGTTTTCGTCAATAAAAGGCTCTTGCTTAAGGGCATCAATTGCGCTTAGGTAATCCTTCATGTTTTGTCCGCCATAATCGCCCGAAATTTGTTCGTTCCATTCTTGTCCAAATCCTGGCAAACCTCTTCGGTTGGGTGCTACCACAATATAATCATTGGCAGCCATCATCTGGAAATTCCAACGGTAACTCCAAAACTGAGAAACGGTTCCTTGCGGTCCGCCTTGGCAATAAAGCAAAGCCGGATATTTTTTATTGGCATCGAAATGTGGAGGATAAATCACCCAAACCAACATTTGCTTGTTATCGGTAGTGGTAATCCATCGTTCTTCTACTTTACCCATTTCCAATTGGTCAAGAATCTTCTTGTTCACGAAGGAAATCTCTTTTTCTTCTCCCGTTACCGGATTCACATTGTAAATTTCAGCAGGTTTCGACATCGATACCTTGGTAGCGATAAGAGCATCGCCAGCAATGTGCACCGTATGGTAATCATGAACACCCTTTGTTACCTGATTAATTTTACCATCGGCTAAATTCAGCTTGTAGATTTCCTGAACAGCATGCCATCCCGAAATAAAATAAAGGCCTTTGCTATCGGCAGTCCAGGTTAATGATTGTGCATTTTGATCAAAATCTTTTGTGTAAAATGTTTTTTCGCCAGTTGCTAAATCCATAATGAACAAGCGAATTTTATCAGCCTCGTAACCGTCTCTCTCCATGCTCTCCCAGGCCATTTTACTGCCGTCGGGCGAGAATACAGGATTCAGGTCGTAGCCCATCATTCCTTGGGTCATGTTCTTGGTTTCGCCGGTGGCGATATCAAAAAAATAGATGTCTGAATTGGTCGATTTTGCAAATTCCACACCCTGCAATTTGCGGGAAACATATGCGAGCGTTTTTGAATCTGGTGACCATACTACCTGTTCGGTTCCACCAAAAGGTTTTAACGGAGCCGACCATTTTTCACCCGTCATGATGTCTTTCCCAGCGGTGATTTTTTCACTGTAATCAGCAAGAAAAATGTGAGTGTATGTATCTACCCAACTGTCCCAGTGACGGTAGTTCATATCGTTAATTACACGAGCGTTTGCTTTGGGAAGATCTGGGTAAAGATCTTTTACAGCCTTTTCTTCCTGAACTTCTTTTAGGTAGAAAATTTTGCTCATATCAGGCGAATAGTTGAATGCATCTATTCCTCCTTCAATGTCTGAAATTTGAACCGGATTGCTTCCGTCAATATTCATTTCCCATATTTGCGTTGTGCCGCTGGCAGAGCTTATGTAAGCAATCTTTTTGCCATCAGGTCTCCAAATTTCGTTGAATTCTTTTTTGCTGGTGTTTGTTAATTGAACCGGTTCACCACCGTCAACCGAAAGGGTATACAAATCGCGGTACGAACTGTTTTCTTCTTTATTGAAATAGCTTACTCCATATAAGATTGTTTTTCCGTCGGGAGAAATGTTTTCTCCACCCAAGCGGCCGAATGACCATAGAACCTCAGGAGTCATCACATCCGACTCTAGTTTTGTTTCCGGTGTTTTGTAAGATGAATCGTTTTTTGATTCCTCAGCTTTTTGTTGGCAGGATGATAATCCTGTAACAATTGCCAAGCCTAACAAAAGTTGTTTGTTTGTCATGATTGTATAGGTTTGTTGTGTTAATTTATTTCAGCATGGTAAATGTAAGAAATACGAAGAACAATTAATAATTGATTTGAGTATTGTAAAGGCGCGATGTGTTGTGTGTCTAGATAGAAAGTATTTTTTTTCATAAAAAAAGACCCTCAATTTTATTGAGAGTCTTTCAAAATATTTTTTTGCAGAAAAAATTAGACTGCAGCTACAGGATTATTGATTACTTCAATAATTTTAGCTTCTAATTCTTCAGCCAATTCAACATTGTCAGCAAGAAGTTTTTTTACACCTTCGCGACCTTGTCCTAATTTTGTTTCGCCATAGGAAAACCAAGATCCACTCTTCTTAATTACGTTGTAAATAACCCCAAGATCAATGATTTCACCTGTTTTTGAAATACCTTCGCCGTAAATGATGTCAAACTCAGCTTTTCGGAATGGAGGTGCAACTTTATTTTTCACAACCTTCACACGAGTATGATTACCGTTTACTTCTTCACCATCTTTAATTTGTCCAATTCTTCTGATATCCAAACGAACCGAAGCGTAAAATTTAAGAGCATTACCACCAGTTGTAGTTTCAGGATTTCCAAACATAACACCAATCTTCTCACGCAACTGGTTGATGAAAATACAAGTTGTGTTTGTTTTGCTAATGTTAGCAGTTAATTTACGCAAAGCCTGAGACATCAAACGAGCTTGTAATCCCATTTTCGATTCTCCCATTTCACCTTCAATCTCAGCTTTCGGAGTCAGTGCTGCAACCGAGTCAATTACGATGATGTCAATTGCAGATGAGCGAATCAGCTGGTCGGCAATCTCTAAAGCTTGCTCTCCATTATCTGGTTGAGAAATCAATAAGTTTTCAGTATCAACACCTAGTCTTTCTGCATATGCACGATCAAATGCATGTTCTGCATCGATAATTGCTGCAATACCACCTGCTTTTTGCGCTTCAGCAATAGCGTGGATGGCCAGGGTTGTTTTACCAGAAGATTCTGGTCCGTAAATTTCAATGATTCTGCCTCTTGGCAGTCCACCTACACCTAAGGCAATATCTAAGGATAAAGATCCTGTTGAAATGGTTTCCATTTCTTCAATGGCATTGTCACCCATTCTCATGATAGCACCTTTACCATAGGTTTTATCAATTTTCTCCATAGTTAACTGGAGTGCTTTTAGCTTTTCTTTGTTGATTTCAACAACTTCTTTTGCGCTCATATATTCTCGATTATTTATTTTCTACAGTAAGCCCATTTCAGATAGAATCTGATGGGTATGATCTTTTGTTTGTACTTTATGAAACACTTTTTCGATAATTCCTTCTTCCGAAATTACAAAAGTAGTTCTCAGAACTCCCATATACGTCTTTCCATATAGTTTTTTCTCACCCCAAGCACCATAACTTTCCAGAATTTCCTTTTCGGTATCAGCAATTAAATTAAATGCTAAATTGTATTTGGCAATGAATTTTTGGTGCGATGATATTTTGTCAGGACTTACACCAATCACTTCGTATCCTTTTTTTGCCAGATCATCGTAGTTTTCGTTTAGGTTGCACGATTCTGCTGTGCATCCTGGCGTATTGTCTTTCGGATAAAAGTATAGAATGATTTTTTTTCCTTTAAAGTCGGAAAGCTTTATCTCCTTTTCATCTTGATTTAAACCACTGAATTGTGGTGCGTTATCTCCTTCTTTTAAGTGTGTCATCAATTCAGATTTTGAATTACAAATATACTTTTATATGAATACAGGTACGAATTTTTAGCATTAAAATTATCAAGCATTGAAGTTATAAAAAAATGCCTCTAAAACATGAGTAAGCATTTTCTTTTTTATCTGTTCTATTCAATATTTTGTTAATCTTAATCACTATTTTGTAATTTCGTACTTACACATTATATATTATCTTTGTTATAAAATAATTACTATCTTAACTTTTTGTTAGATCCTGCAGAGTGCAAGAGGTTTTAGTGATGTAAATGAGAATATTGCGGGAAATTTATTGTTTTTTGTTGTTAACTGGAGGGAAGCATTCTTTGTTTTCCAAATTTCCATTTTCAAGAAATTGATTCTATGAATAATAAAATGAGATTACATTACGGTTTGCTTTTTCTTTCGTTTTTCGTTTTTCAGTTTTCATATGCACAAAGCTTTAGTGGAGGGCGAACTGAACAACAGGTAGAGCAAGAGGCTTTTACGCTTTTTGATGGGGAGAAATTTATTGATGCTTTGCCTTTGTATAGGGAGTTGATAAATGTGTATCCACAAGATCCAGAATACAATTATTATCTGGGTGTTTGTCAAGTTGAGGTGAATGAAAATATAAAAGAGGCTATTCAGCATCTTAAAATAGCGTCAACAAAAAATGTAAATGCATCTGTTCCCTATTATTTGGGACGAGCTTTTCATATGAACTACGAGTTCAATTCCGCGATGCGATATTATCGGAAATTTAGAGAATATTATAATCAAAAATCGATTGGGATTGATCGGTTAATAGAGATGTGTCAGAATGGATTACCTCTTGTGAATTCTTATTATGTTGTTGATGTTAAAAATAAACGGATAGTAAAGAGTAAAGAATTTTTCAGACATTATGATATTGAAGGTTTTGGGGATAGGTTATCAAAGAAGGATAAGTCCCTTAAATCAAAATATGATGATGAAGGAGATAAGGATGTAGCTAGTCTTTCAAACAAAGGACAATATATTTATTTTTCAAGTTATGGGAAAAATAAAAAGACAGGTCGTGATATATATCGCGCGAAGCGACTAAAAAATGGTGGCTGGGGAGAATGGGAGGCACTTAGCTCTCTAAATTCACCTTACGATGAGGTTTATCCATTTATGTCTAGCGATGAAAGGACTCTTTACTTTAGTTCTCAAGGGCATACAAGTATGGGTGGGTTTGATATTTTTAGATCTGTATATAATGAGATTTCAGATACTTGGACAGAACCTCAGAATATGGGTTTTCCAATTAATTCGACATCTAATGATTTGTTTTTTGCTACCGATTTAAATGATGAGTACGCCAATTTTGTATCAAGCAGAGATAACGGGAATGATGAAGTAACCATTTATAAAATAAAATTATCGGATTATTCCGAACAAAAAGTGGTGATGAATCCTGATTTGCTACCCAATATTGCAAAATTAAATATTGGAAGTAAAGTGATCGATGAAAATCTATTTCAGAAAGGCACTGAAGGTCCTTCGTATTCAATGAAATACAATAAAACTAATTTTCCATACTTTAATTTCCCTGTTTCTAGTGAGCTGACTTATCATTATTTGAATGAATTTAAGTCGAGTGAGGCAAGAGCGATTTTTATTGAAGCAAAAAATGATCAATTCAATTCAGATAGTTTAATAGGATCTACAGATGGGCTGCGAAGTCAATTGAATGGTTTGGATGGGATACCTCATAATACTTTGGCTAATAATATATCTAAATTGGAACAGAAATCATTTGAATTAAGCAAACAAGCTGAAATTAAATTGATAAAGGCTCAGTCTCTGGAATCGGATTATCTGAATAAAAATATTATTGGATCAGTTAGCGCTGATGTGCATGCTCCTTCGAAGAGTGGTCAACTTGTATTGAGTTCGGAAACATTACCTTCTGCCAGTTCCAAGAAAGAGGCTAACGTTACTGCTATTCAAGAAGGGTACATTTACCATCTGCAGGTTGGCGTTTTCTCTAATAGAGTTGAACCAAGTTTCTTTGCTGGTATAGGAGATGTAAAAGAAGAAATTGTCGGTAATGGAAAATTGTATAAGTATATGGTAGGGAAATATTCCACATTTGCTGCTGCTAAAGCTGGAATTCCAGAAGTTCGACAATTGTTCCCCAATACTTTTGTAGTGGCCTATAAGGATGGTGTTAAAACTAGTTTAGCTACTGCGATTAAAGCTACGGATCATGATTATAAACAAGAAAATCAGATTGCTGCCGTTGTTGGCGATGTGAAACCAATTACGGTTGTAAAGGATGACAAAGTTAATTTTAGAGTTCAGATTGGGGCTTACTCCGGGGAGGTTCCTCAGGATGTGAAATTAAAATTGAAGGATTTTTCAAAATACACAATAGATTATTCTAAAGATTATAGAGGTTATACCATTTGTACTGTTGGTAATTTTGATTCTTACAGTAAAGTGAGTAAATTGAAGATGGAACTTCGTGAAGCTGGTTTAGGGGATGCATTTACTGTCGCTTTTTCAGGAAATGATAAAATTACCATTCAGCAAGCTCTCGAAATATTAAGACAATAATTTACGATATCTTTTATGTTTGGGATTAAGGATACACATACCGACAAAGAAGAGAACGATGTAATTAGTGATCTTTTAAATCGCAATACATTGATGCTCATTAATGATGATTTTCACAGTTTTGATTTTGTTGTGGACGCACTGATTGATGTGTGTAGTCACGATCCTGATCAGGCTGAGCAATGTGCTTATATTACCCACTATAAAGGGAAGTGTGATGTGAAAAAAGGCAAAATGAGTACCATTAAACCGATGCGTGACAGATTAGCAGAAAAAGGGTTAAAAGTAAATATTGTCTAATATTTATTAAATAAGATTCATCGCAAATGACAGCTTTAATTATTGTACTACTTATTGTTTTTGGTATTCTTCTTTTACTATTGGAATTTTTGGTAATTCCAGGAATTACTGTGGCTGCTGTTGGGGGTATTTTAATGATAGTCGGAGGAATTTATATGTCCTATGCGCATTATGGGAATTTGATAGGACACCTTACTGTATTATCTGCCATAGTTCTTAGTGGAATCGCCCTCGCTTTAGCATTAAAGTCAAAAACGTGGGATAAAATCATGCTAAATGCCGAAGTGGATTCTAAAGTTCTAAAATTGGACGATGTGAATATTTCTGTTGGAGATCAAGGGGTTTGTGTGTCACGTCTAGCTCCTATGGGACAGGTGAAGTTGAATCAAAAAATTGTTGAAGCAAGATCAACCGGAACTTATGTTGATGAAAAAACAAAGGTCGTAGTTGTTGGTATCATTGATAAGATTGTTATTGTAAAACCTATCTAAAATAAATCAAATGGAAATTGGTGCATTAATAATGTTAATTGTCGCCGTTGGGGTTGGAGTATATGTTCTATTCTATTTTATCCCAGTAGGTCTTTGGTTCTCAGCTCTTTTATCGGGAGTTCGGATTTCTTTACTTCAACTTGTGTTTATGAGATGGAGGAAAGTTCCGCCAAAAATAATTGTAAGTGCCTTAATCGTGAGTACAAAAGCAGGCTTGAATTTAAATCGAGATGAGTTGGAAGCGCATTATTTGGCAGGAGGTCGTGTGGCACAAGTTGTACATGCTTTGGTGTCGGCATCAAAAGCGAATATTGAATTGGGGTTTAAAATGGCAACGGCTATTGATTTGGCGGGTAGAGATGTCTACGAAGCAGTTCAAATGAGCGTTATCCCTAAAGTGATTAATACGCCGCCTGTAACAGCCGTTTCTAAAGATGGTATTCAGTTAATTGCTAAGGCGAGGGTTACTTTACGTGCGAATATCCGACAGCTGGTTGGAGGAGCAGGAGAAGAAACTGTGTTGGCTAGAGTAGGAGAAGGAATTGTTTCTTCAATTGGTTCTAGTGAATCTCACAAAACGGTTCTTGAAAATCCTGATTTTATTTCTAGAGTTGTTTTGGAGAAAGGTTTGGATGCCGGTACTGCTTTTGAAATCTTATCAATTGATATTGCTGATATTGATATCGGGAGAAATATTGGAGCCGTGTTACAAACAGACCAAGCTGAAGCCGATTTGAAAATTGCACAGGCGAAAGCTGAAGAGAGAAGAGCAATGGCTGTGGCCCTTGAGCAGGAGAATAAAGCATTGGCTCAGCAAATGCGTGCTAAAGTGATTGAAGCGGAGGCAGAAGTCCCTCGTGCCATGGCTGAGGCATTCAGAAATGGTCAGTTTGGTATTATGGATTATTATCGAATGAAGAATATTGAAGCTGATACGAATATGAGAGACAATATTGCAAATTCATCTGATAAAGGGAAAAAGGAATAGATAAAATATTGTAATTTCATCAGTAACCGGGGAGTATTTGCATACTTTCCGGTTTTATTTTATCTTAAATTGAAATAAAAATAATAGGAATGTCATTGATTTATAATTCACTATATATTTCATGAGGAAAATCTTTATTTTATGGGGGTGAAATATTTTGCACATCTGAATTTTTTACATACTTTTGCTTCCGCAATAAAGGAGAGGTGGGTGAGTGGCTGAAACCACCAGTTTGCTAAACTGACGTACGGGAAACTGTACCGGGGGTTCGAATCCCCCTTTCTCCGCTTTCTTTTTCTTAATTGAAAAAAGATGCAAAGTGAAAATTTAATTGTTTTCACTTTCATTTTCGGGGTGTAGCGTAGCCCGGTATCGCGCCTGCTTTGGGAGCAGGAGGTCGTAGGTTCGAATCCTGCCACCCCGACGAAAATTTTTCAGAGGAGTTTAAAAACTTCTCTTTTTTTATCTAAATAGAATGCCGGAATGAAAATTTCGGGGTGTAGCGTAGCCCGGTATCGCGCCTGCTTTGGGAGCAGGAGGTCGTAGGTTCGAATCCTGCCACCCCGACAATATTTTGGAAGAGTTGCTTAAACTTTTCTTTATCAAATAGAATACCGAAACTAAGTTTCGGGGTGTAGCGTAGCCCGGTATCGCGCCTGCTTTGGGAGCAGGAGGTCGTAGGTTCGAATCCTGCCACCCCGACAAAAAAAGAGAAATCAAATGGTTTCTCTTTTTTTGTGCAATATATTTTCGAATCACATATTGAAAATATATTGACTTTCTTACATTTGCATCCAACTTACACAACAACATAAACGCCATAATGGAATCAATAAAAGAAATTTATCGCATTGGGTATGGACCCTCAAGCAGTCATACAATGGGACCAAGAAAAGCAGCAGAACAGTTTTTGTTGCGCCACCCTAATGCCGAAAAATATGAGGTAACTCTGTTTGGGAGTTTAGCCGCTACCGGTAAAGGACATCTAACCGGTGTTGCAATTGAAAAAGTTTTTGAGGGGAAAGATCTAAATTTAATTTGGAAACCAGAAGAGTTTCTGAAAAAGCACCCTAATGCATTACGCTTTAAAGCTTTTACTGTTTTAGATGAGTTGATTGAGGAGTGGACTGCTTACAGTGTAGGAGGTGGAGCAATAATAGATGATTCTACAGAGTTGTCTTCTCTGAAAATTTATGACTTAAGTACCATGGATGAGATATTGGAGTGGTGCAAAATCAATAAAAAGCAACTTTGGGAGTATGTCGAATTAATGGAGGGTGAGGATATTTGGAACTATTTAGATGAAGTTTGGTCCGTAATGAAAAGTGCGATAAAAAGAGGAATGAATAAAGAGGGTGCACTTCCCGGAGGATTAGAACTGTTACGCAAGTCGCATTCATACCAGATGAAGGCGAAAACTTTAAGTGGCCCAATGAGGAAACGATCCATGTTGTATTCATTCGCATTGGCTGTTTCCGAAGAAAATTCCAGCGGAGGTGTAATTGTTACTGCTCCAACCTGTGGTGCATGTGGCGTTTTACCTGCTGT
>JAQBBZ010000411.1:0-6974 GCA_032125735.1 Labilibaculum sp. | reverse complement strand
TCATTAGCAATCCTTGCTTTTGCAGCGAGAATCTTTTTTGTTATTGCATTTATTTTATTTTGCGCTTTTTCTGAATTTTTTTCAAATTTTTTAGTAAGCTCATTAAAATATCCATCTAAGCCTTTTGCTTCAAGCTCTTTTTTTAAATCTTCGTTAATTGTCGCTACGGATTTTGCAAATTCGCTGAAAGAGTCTTCTATTGTTTTCGATATATTCTCCAACTGGGAAGCTTTATCGAGGCCTAAGACTTTTTCCCAATAAGGGTAAGCGTCAGCATTCAAAACAGGAGAAAAAGTGGCGAGTAATAACTTTCTGCCGAATTTTCCGCTAACTGCCTTTGCTGTTGCATCTGAAACATTTGTAAACGCTTCAATAAAAACCTGCGCCGCGGATTTTGCAAGGATAGGGATGATTTGTTTTGCTTTTTCCATATCCGAGGATATCCATTCTGCAAAACCAACTAAATTTTCAAAACCTTGGGTCACACGAACTCCAAATTCTTGTGCGTAACCCGATAATTCAACAAAAAAAGTTTTTATTTTTTTTTTCATTTTTTAATAAGTAGTCAGTCATCTCTGTTATTTTTTTTGTCATGAATTTAAAGCCGTCTCCAACTATTCTTGTAAGGCCAGAAACCTCCATAAAAACAGTTTTAAAATCAAACCAAGCGGTCTTCATTCTTACTAATTCAGATTTCATAGATTTAGAAGCTTCTATTGCGGCTTTTCCAAAGGTATCATCCATTGCTTTTGCCAAAGCAGGAAGAAAATCATCTGTCATGATATTACCAAGCTTCATTTGTTTGGCAAGCTCTCTTGTTGTCATTCCCATAGCTTTTGCAGCCATGTTGAACGCACCAGGAAGTCTATTTCCCAACTGTCTTTTGAGTTCTTCTGCCTGAACGGTTCCTTTTGATAACATATCCTTAAAAGCATAAACAGTTCCAGAAGTTTCCGCAGTTGTTAATTGGAGAGCCACTGTCGCATTTTGAAGACTTCTCCAAACTTTTCTTACTCCGTCTCCTTCTAAAGCTGTTCCTTTTGCTGCTGCGGCGAGCATTTTGAAATCTTTCCCGGCATCCTGAAAACTTAAACCCATCTCCATAGATGTTTTTCGGAGATAATTTATTTCTCTGTTTGCTTTATCCATGCCTCCAACTGCGGCTGACATGGATCTTGTCATGGAATCTATATCCATAGCGGCTTGAATAAATTCTTTCCCTAAAGCATAAACTCCCCATCCAACAAAAACTTTTGTTGCAATGCCTTTGATTGAGGAAAGAGAGCTGCTTATGTCTTTAGATCCACTTCTGACAGCTTTTTTGGCGACATTCATGCCATCAACTGCACCTTTTGGATTTACGCCAAAAAAGGCCCAAAAATCTCCTGTAGACATTTATTTCCCTTTGCTTACCTTTTGTTTGTCATCCTTTTTTATTGGAACAGCAGCTCCTGTAAAAACAGTAAAGAAAGTATCGAAATCAAATTTACTTTTAGGTTTCTCCTCGAATTCTTCCCAAGAAGGCCTAAAAAAGTCCGTCCATTCAACATTGTCTTTATATGTTTTTCCAGCAGAGTTCGATACTGCTGCACAAATCATTCCTATTCGTCTTCTTTCTTCATCATATCCGAAAGGCTTTATTTGCTTATAAGCCATCCACTCAAGAAGGTCTTCTTTATCCAAACCTGTTTCCGGATTCAGCAATTCTTTCTGAGTTTTACCCAACTCCCTGCACAAGTCTAATATCAATAACCTATAAGGGATGGCTCTTATTTTTTTGCTTTTTCTTCAACCTCTTTCATTGACATTGTTTCATTCATTTTTGAAACTGTTTTAGAAACAATTTGAAATAAAGCCAAAGATTTTTCCAAAATAGCTGGAACCTGATCTGCTGTAAAAATTAAATTGCCGTTCTCATCACAAACACTTGCGGCAATGTTACAGGCAACAAAATCATCACTGTATTCATAATCTTCAGAGGTTGCTTGTTTTGGATCAACGCCTTGTTTAAGCACAGTGCATTTTTTTGAAATTTCCTGAAAATCCTTCATAGACATTGATTTTGCATACATTCCTTTTGGGCCACCGAAAGGAGATAGATCAATTTCTTCCATTTTAATATCTTTTATTGCAAAAAACGCTTTGTTCAGATCCTCAATTTTTTTGTCTTCCATTTTTGCCTGCTCCTTTTACCAATTTTTATTTATTAAGTTACGTCAGCAACAGTTATTGCGCCAGAAAGTTTTACTCCGACACTTGCGGATATTTTGTCTCCCGCTGAACCGGTCATTTTATTACTTGTCACATCACAAGCACTTGAATAAATTTTATTGTCAGGGGCTCGTGTTGTTAGAGTTATTGTTGTCTTTGAAAATGAATCTACCAGGGCTTGTATTGCCGCATACGAAGCTTTTGTATAATTCATGTCTAAGGTCGTTTCGCCAGATCTTAACAGAATTTTTATCCACTCATCTGTATCGTTATCTGAATCAATACTTGTAACTTCGGTCATATCTGCTTCTGAACCAAATCCGCTGAAACCTGTGATTTCAGCTACAGTCACTCCACCTAACTGGATAACCGTTCCTTGGGTTGATATTGCTGCTGAGGCTGTCATTTGTTTTCTCCTTATTTCTTTTTTATTGTTACTTTGTTATATTTTATGCCATTTAAGATATTTATGCAAATTTAAGAGATTGTTTCAAATTGACAAGAGACTTCATGCTTATTTCCAATCATTTTTTTTGATGGAGGCTGAGAATATTTTACTGTTTTTGTAACATTTCCCTGGCCAGTTTTTAAAATAATTTCAAACTCTAATGTTCTTGATAATAGAATTTCCTGATTAAAATATTCAAAAACACCAAGTTTAGTTAAATCAAATAAAAAAGTAACTTCAAATTCAGTAGGAATATTTTTTGTCAATTGTCGCCTTCTTTTAATCCCGGATTCCATAGGAGTAAAAAGCCTGTCAATATCCTGATCGGAATAACTAAAAGATTTTGTAAGGCATTTACCTAATGTGGCTGGAAATTCTATTGTCATATTTCCCTATACCTTAGAAACTTCTAACATAAAATTAACACTCATCTCCGGCTCTTCAGATGTGTTCTCTCCCAAATCAAGAACCTCTCCCATTTTAAAAATTGAGATATATCTTTTAGAGTTTATTTCAATTTCGTGTGTTTGATCAAGAAAGTCAGCTATTCCATCAAGCCGGGAATAAATTTCAGCATATTTATATTTAGTTCCTCTTCCGAATATTTGAATAGTCGGTCTTGAAATAGATTCTTCTTTGCTAAGAGTTTTATCGGTGTCGAACCCGCCTGTATCTCTAATTGTTATTCCTTTCGCATTACCGGGAAGTTTATGATAAAAAAGGTCTGTTCCGGAAGTTCCAAGCCCGTTTGATTCAAGATGGTCTAAAATATCTTTTGCAGGAGAGGTTATCATTTTCTTGCCCTTTCTTTTATTATTCTGACAATTCTATTTGTTTCTTTTAAAGGAGTTTCAAGAAACTTATATTGACCTACAACAGCATAAGAGCCTTCGGGATAAGGCCTTCCAGAAGGAGATACCCCACCTGTATTCCCTGACCTTGGGTTCTCATGGGTCTTGGCTGCATAAACAGCAGAAAAACCTATTGCGCCTTGCCTTGGCTTTAAACCTTTTGAAGCAGACATTATCATGCTTCTTTTTTCTTGCATAACATTACTGTGTTGAGAAGCCATAGCCGCCGAAGAAGGTTGCGAAAATTTAGTATCTTTGAAACTTGGAGATCCTCCTTTAGGCGTTCTTGACTTTCCCCAAATAACATATCCAGAAGCTCTTAAGTTTCCGGAAGAAGCGACAGGAGTAAGTTTTTGTGCTCTTCTCAATGTATCTACCATTGCTGCGATCAAGCCCTCTGATGTTTTATCATATACTTTGTTGACTTCTTTTTCGAGGTTTTTTAAAACTCTTTCCATGCTTTGCATGTCAACACCTGATTTCATAAAACCTCCTAAAAATCAAACAAATTAAACAAAATAAATATACATCATTTGTTCAGCAGAAAGATCTGGAATAGCTGAATCTCTTTTTAATTCTTGCGCTCCAACAACCGCCGGATCACTTTCATATGCGGTATTTCCTAATACAACAAGGTCTCCTTCAGATAATATTTCAAGTGATGATATCCATGCTTTCACATAGACCTCATCGCCATTATTTGTTACGAATTTTTCTGAAGTAGTTGACCATCTGCATTTTACAACAATAGGGTCTAAAAGAACAGGTGCTCCGGAATCTGTAAATTCATCTGGAGATTGCTTATACACAGTCATTTCTTGATTAAATTTTCTTTCAAGATCCACTATTCATCTCCGTCATCATAAGGGCCATACGCAAGTAACCCCGCCCTTTTTTTATTTTTCTGAGACATCTCCGCTAATGTGCTTGAAGTGTCAAGCATAACGGCCTGCTGCCCGAACCATGTCGCATTAAGCCCTATTCCTACGTTTGCTTTGGATCTTTTTTCTTTTGCAATGCTATCTCTGCCTCCGAGTTCTTCCTCATAAATTTGGGGTTCTCTGAGACTACAATAATGAGCTGCCAAATAAAGTTCTATCTGAGTTAATGTGGCTTCAGTAAGACTTTGATCTGACAATGGGCCATCTGTCAAAGAATTGGCAGTCCCAATACACTGAGTAACCATGTTATCTGTAAATTTAGAGCTCAGATAAACGCAATCCCTGACTTGTGTTATTGAGATTCTTGTTGCCATTTCTTAATCCTTTTTATTTTTTTCTTGTTCTTTTTTTAATTTCTTTTTTTTTCGGAACAATTTCTTCTGAATCCGTATTCCTTGACGCAATGGTTTCGTTAACATATTTATTTGCTAATTCAGCTCTAAGTTCAGAAATTTCAGATTCATATTTTGCCGCGAGATTCCAGCAATCAGCTGCAAACTGAACCAATTCTTTGTTGTCTTGTTTTTCATTTATCAAATCTGTTTCAATTTCGTCTGGTTGAGTCATTTTGATAACTTCAACATCGCAATGAATTTCGACATTTTTTTGAACACCAGCTCCAGGCCTTTTTATTTCAAATGTGATGTCGTGATACCTTCTGTTGCCATCGATAAAAATTCCGGATCGTGTTTCGGGTTTTATTTTACATTTTAATATTTCAAATTCCATTTTTTATATGCTCCTTATAAAAAATAGCCCTAACCCAAATAGGAAAGGGCTATTTTTAAAATTTAAAATTTAAAAACTTCTTACAAACTGAGCGTTACAAATGCCGCAATCACCAGCCTGTCGAGTTCGAAGCTGAGGAACCTGGATAGTTAGAATACGATAACTGGTATTCATGGCCCCCTGAGTTTGCCACTGAACTGGCATTGCATCAATACCGTCTATAATTCGAATAACGTCTGGCTGCTGTGCAACCATAGACATTCTTATATACTCAGTTGTTGCAGGAGTAATTCTACCCATTGAGTCACAGAATTCGATTGTAAGCCCGCCGATCATTTTCATTCTGTTAAGAATGGACATAACGCTTGAGCTTTCAGATGACTTATAATCACCATCAAGAGTAACCTCAAGATAAGAAGGAAGGGTCAATTTAAAGTTACCGGAATAACCCTGCTCAATCAGTTCTTGCTTCATATTCATTACATCTGTAAGCATTTGTTTCGGAGTAGTTGCTGCCAACAGCCAGTCTGCGGCAAGAGCATACTGAACAGCCGCTTCTTTTGTGAAGACACCATCAATTACATTACCACCATGAGTGAAACGGTTTGCAAGTCTAACAGCAGCGTCACCACCGAAGTTCAGAACTCTCTTGTTTGATTCAGTGATGTTTCCATTTCCAAACAAAGTCTGATTTTCAAGAAATTCAGCGTTTGCTCTTGCAAGAAATTCCATGTTGGTTGTATCAAGAGGCAAAGCACTTCCTCTTGCTCCTGCAAGCTGACGGATATCAAGATTGAAACCAGAACTGATAATCGGGATTGGAATGCTATCAGAACCGATTTCGAATGTATCTCCCTGATTCTGCACATTAGCGTCCATGCTGATCATCGCCTGCTGTGCATTCGACATATTCTGATGCGTCAATACAGTATGTTTCAGAGGATCAGGTAAAGAATATGTAAGTCCAGCCGCTTTCAAGCCACTTACATAAGTCAGCCTTGACTGAAAAGCTTTGATGATAGCTGTATCCATCATTTCCCACTCATCTTTAAGAAGAGTTGCGTTATTCCTTGCCGGGACAGCCTTTCCGTTTATTGTCATCCACGCTTTATTGTGCTGAACATAAGGCCTTAGTGCCCCCGCATCAAAATTAGCTGCGAGAAGCATTTCACCAACTCCTGATCCAGATGTTGTCGGTCCTGCTGCGTTAAATATAATTGGGTCCATTTTTATTTCCTTTATTATTTATAATTATTATCAAAACAATCTTCAATTAAGCGACATCTTTCAGAATTTTTGGTGGAATACATCTTGCGACAATCAAACCGAAAGTTGAAATCGTAGCTGAAGGAGCCTCTTCAACGATAAAGTGACAAACTGTGCTTACCACTAAAGTTCCTGAGTTGAAAGTTAACCCCACAATACTTGCAGAAGTTGTTCCAGCCTGATTTACAAGCTCAACGCCTTTTGCATAGTTACTTGCGGTTCCAGGGCCAACTCTTAGTGCAACTAATGTCCCTGGAGTGCAAAGTCGAGTAGGGATAAAAGATAAAGTAGTCCATTCGTCAAGAACTGTTTTTCCTGCGTAATAATCAAAATTGGCAACTCTTGGTTCATAGTAGCCGCCTTTATTTGATCCATCGCCAGAATAAAATTTGTCTTGATTATCTAAGTCTAAACATTCTCCAGGAAAAATACTAAGATCTACTTCTGCTCCCGCAGAACTATAATCAAATTCGTCTGCAATTAGATTATCTCCTGGACGAAGAAAGATTGTTTTGATCGCTTTTGATC
>JAQBBZ010000410.1:0-3427 GCA_032125735.1 Labilibaculum sp. | reverse complement strand
GATGAGTTTAAGGTTGATGGCGATCCTGATGTGAATTATTCAATTTCTACACGTGAGTTGGCTAACTTGATTAAACAGGCCAATATGGATTTAAAATCTCTTCCTGATGAAGAATTTGATAATCCACTTGGTGAATCTACTGGTGCGAGTGTTATTTTTGGTGCAACAGGTGGTGTGATCGAGGCTGCTGCCCGTACTGCTTATGAAATTTATACTGGAAAAACACTAGAGAATGTAAACTTTGAGGCCTTACGGGGTATGGAAGGTATTCGAAGTGCCACAGTAGATTTTGATGGATTAGCTGTTAATATTGGTATTGCTCATGGTTTGGGGAATGCCCGTAAACTTTTGGAAGATATCCGTGATGGTAAATCACAATATCATGCAATTGAGATCATGGCTTGTCCTGGAGGTTGTATCGGTGGTGGTGGTCAGCCATTGCACCATGGCGATTCTTCAATTCTGAAAAAACGTGCAGCCGCTCTTTATCGCGAAGATGAAGGAAAAGCTATCCGTAAGTCTCACGAGAATCCATACATTATTAAATTGTATGAAGAGTTCTTGGGTAAGCCATGCGGTGAATTATCTCATAAATTATTGCATACTCATTATTTCGATAAGAGTAATGATATTGAGATTGAATAGTTTTAAATAGAAATGAGATTATAGATTTGAGAAATGAGACAAAAGGAAAAATCCTGAATCTCAAATCTTAAGTCTCACATCTAAAATCTTAAAATATTATGGCAAAAATTAAATTAGCAAAATCCAAAGTGGATAAACTTGTGGAGATTTGCAAATCATTTGAAAATAAAGGGAGCGAGTTGATTAATGTGCTTCATAAAGCTCAGGAGACCTTTGGATATCTTCCAGCTGAAGTTCAGGAAATTATTGCTCGCGAATTAAATGTTTCCGTTGCTCATGTTTATGGTGTAGTAACATTCTATTCATTTTTCTCAATGGTACCAAAAGGTGAATTCCCAATTTCGGTTTGTATGGGAACAGCTTGCTATGTTCGAGGTGCTGAGAAGGTGTTGGACGAATTCAAACGTCAGTTGGGTGTGCCTGTTGGCGAAACTACCGAAGATGGTAAATTCTCGATTAGCTGTTTGCGCTGCGTTGGAGCTTGTGGGTTAGCTCCCGTTGTTACTATCGGAGAACGAGTTTATGGACGGGTTTCTGCAGGCGATGTAGCCGATATTATTAAAGAATACCAAAAATAGAAGACGCTATTCCACAAAGTGTGTGAATAAAATTTTTATAGGGTTAGGCGTTCAGCTTGACCCTATTTTTTTGTCAGTTAAAAACTGATTTTAAAATCATTCTCCAGCTTCCGATTGGAATAAAGAATGCAGTCAGTTCATCCTTGTTCTCCCGCCAACATTTAGTGGCATAGGAATATTTTGAATTCTGTATGTTGGCAAACTGTTATCTTGCAAGTTGGAAACAGGTATTTCCGTTGGCAAAATGCTCTTTTTGGGAAAAAATGGACAAAATCACGCGGCAAAATGCTCTCCCCGAAAAAAGTTTTACAAAACCCCGTGGCAAAATGCTCTCGACAATCAGAGTTGAGTAAAACCACGCGGCAAAACGCTCTCCTCGATTTTTTTTGTGTAAAAGTACGCGGCAAACTACTCTCGACAATCAGAGTTGAGTAAAACCACGCGACATAACGCTCTTCCTATTTTGAGTTATTCGTGAGTTATGGCGAAAAAACTCAGTCTAATGTCAATGGTCGGAGGTTTTTTTATTAATCCCAAATTAGTTCTTGCTCTTTTAAGCTTTTGAAGAAGGAAGGGCGAAATGTGTCACCGATAGGAATTCGTTCTTTTCCAATAACGACCCTGTTTTTGTCGATGATATCAATATGCTCTAATGATACAATATATGATTTGTGAATTCTTAGAAATCTATCTGCAGGCAGATAAATACTCAGGTTTTTCATGGTTTGCAGAGTAATAATCTTCTTGTTAATAGTCTGAATCCATATATAGTCCTTCATTCCTTTAAAAAATAGTACCTCACTGTATTTTACTTTCTCTATCAGTGAATTATTCTTAATAAAGAAAAAATCATTCTTCTTTATTTCAGGTTTAGGCTGAGCTGTTTTTTCTTGTTTTTGAATATAAATATTGTTTAAAACTCGAATAAATTTTTCAAATGACACCGGTTTCATTATGTAGTCAAATGCGCTAAGGCAATGGTTTTTATATTGATATGAGGCACAACTCATGCTTATAATAACCTCTGGTTTTTGGATACTGAATTCACTCCAATCAATTTTTTGTTGTTGAGCAAATTCAAGATCCATAAATAGTAGATCTATTTTATTCTTGTTGATATAAGCTTTAGCTTGATTTAAATTTGAAAAACAAGCTTTTATATTTAGGTAGGGAATACTTTCTCCATATTTTTTAAGAGATTCAATATGAAGTAAGTCACGGTCAAGAATAATACTATCTATTATCATAGCTACTAATATAGTAGCTATTGTTTGGAAAGAATAGGGCTTAACACTATTTGACCATATACGTTAAATAGTGTTAATGTTTTCTTTATTCAATAATAAGAGGTTGTTGCAGAGAATCGATTACCATTAACTCCATAAGTTCATCAATAGAGATGGATGGCATTTCCTTTGATTGTATTTTTTCGAGAACTCTTTCGCCAACTATTTTTGCCGATTTTTCAGAAGGGAAGGCATGTTTTTCTTGAATCGCCGGAATTCGGTACTGATTAATAATTGGTTTGGCATTCTTTAAAATACGGTATCCCCATCCTTCTTCGGTTTGGTAAGTTTGCATAGTATATGAAGGAGTTGATTTATTATTTCGGAATAGATAAGCTGAAATAATAAAGATGCCTATTATAATGAGTATCAGATAAAAGTATTTTTTTTTAGTCATAAAAGGTATCTAAATAAAAAAGGCTGAATCTTAACGAATCAGCCTTTTTTGAAATTATAATAACTAGTAATTGTCAATATCGTCTTCATCTACATTAGGTTGGAATTCCCAAGTGTCGTCAAGGTAACCACTTCCAGAACTTCCAGTAGTAATATATCCTTTTGTACCTTCAGCATTAGAAAAAGCAACCGCATTATGTCTTGCAAATACTTCAAGCTCTAACTCTTCTTTTTCATCCCACTTATTAGTTGCAGGATTGTACTCCCAAACATCTCTTTTTAAGCTACTACCATAAGCATCAAGCCCCGTAGCAATATATGCTTTGTTATTAATGACAAAAGCTACTGCGTTTGTTCTCATCACATCTTCGGTGTCATAATCCTTGTGAAGAATTCTGATTTTATCTTCCTCTTCTTCAGATACCCAATTTCCAGTGGCAATGTCAATTTTATAAATTTAGTTGTTTTGTGATCCAAAGCAAATGTATGCATAGATTCCAATCACAAAAGAACTAGCTCCGC
>JAQBBZ010000409.1:0-15806 GCA_032125735.1 Labilibaculum sp. | reverse complement strand
AACCATCTATTCCGATTCAAAATACGTGGTTGATTCTGTAGAGAAGAAGTGGGTTTTTGGTTGGGTACAAAAGCGCTTTAAAGGGAAAAAGAATGCCGATTTGTGGATGCGTTTTCTCGAAATATACAAAAAGCACAATGTGAAATTTGTTTGGATCAAAGGTCACGCTAACATTCCTGGAAACGAACGTGCCGACCAGTTAGCGGTTATGGCATCTAAGGCACCAAATTTGCCCGATGATGTTGGCTATAAGCCCGAATAGCCCATTTCGCCCACAGGAACTAAACGATGCTCGCCTGGCAACACTAACAATCAGAAAAAACTCCAGTGGGTTTACTAAACTGTTTTAAAAATTTATCCTTTGTCTTTTAAACAAGCCAAAAACCTCCGAATTGCCTTAAATCATTAGTAAGCAGAAGCTCTATACTTATCAAATTGGCCTTATTCTGAGTCTATTTTTATTCGCTAAAGAATTCCAGCAATAAATTTAAACGGCATCTAAATTTTCAGCGTAAAAGAAGCCAATCTATTCTGCCTATGCTCCTGAGTATTGTATATGCCATTTTGTAGTTTAATTACCACTCAATTACTCTGTATTTAATAATTATTTACACCAACACATACCATTTACAATGTAGCAATGGTGTAAAACTTTAAATACAATTTGTTCCCTGTGTATTTGTTTCTTATTTTTAGTTATCTCAATTATTTACATCGATAAAGACAGACAGCCATTCGCATTCTTAAAAAAAAACACTTGGCCGCCTACTTCTCTATCCACTTTGTTAAATTTTAAGAGGAAAATTGTAGTTCCACGGCCAAATAGTAATACCGATAGGATAAATTAGTGGGCTATTTTTCGCTTTGCTCAATATCGCTTCCTATTAATTCCATCGGCATTATACCGACATGATTTCGTTCGCAATGGCTCACTAATTAATTAAAATGATATCATACTTATGGAGAAGAAAGTTTTGGCGCACGCCAACATTATGGAAGTAAGCATGGCAGGCAATGCTTTTATTCTGAATTTTAATGATTATGCTCCGAAACAAGACGAATACCTGCAAAATTTAATTCATCGGTTAAAAAAGGAACTCGAAACTCTTCAGCCAAGCCTGTGCAGAACAAGAACAGAACCTTTAACCGATAAACTGAGACAGAGTGTACAAGAATTGGTAAATTCGCAAATAGGCTTGCGCTACTTTGTAAAGGCCTTTCAATACGATTTAGATGAAGATGTGAAAAGCTCGGCCCAAAGAATTTGGCATGTTGTAAATTCGAAAGTAAAAAGGCTGAATATCGAGTACAAACAAAGCTATGCAGATCAGATCATACTGAAATTAAAATCGGAAAAATACGCTACTGATATTGCTAAAATAATCGGGATGCCCCAAAGACTTACTCAATATGAAATTTGTGCCAATAAAATGCGCGATTATTATCGGGAAAAAAATACGGCACTCAATTCCCGGAAGAAAATTATTCCTGGAAATATATCAGCCAAAAACATTCGAAACCTCATCAATGATCATATTCTGCCCTATGTTGACACCATGAATAAAATCAAGCCCGACGAGTTTAGCCTGGTTTATAAAAATATGATGCTAAAAGTAAAAAACCTGAATCAGGATGTGCGAATTCGCCGCAAGCAAAATGCCCGGAAACGCAAGGAGATAAACGATTCTCAAAATCAGTAAATTGGTATTCCTTAGCCGCTGTTTAAAATTTCTAAAAATAAATAAACAGCTTCGTTGCTTTCTTACCTGTGTTTTACTCCCCTTCTTTTACGCCAAAGAAATTCTCTAGATTCTTTTTAGTTTCTCCGCTGGAGATTAAGATTAAGTAATCACCCGTTTCAATCATTGTTCCCTTTGGCGGATTCTTCAGTAACTTGCCATCCTTCACCATCCCAATCAAAATTGCATTGTGATCCAGCTTCAGTTTCATGAAAGCATCCATATATTCCTCATCGGAAAAATCGCATTCTTCTGTAATGATATACTGCTGAATGTCCGAATCGTCATCGTCAATACTTGTAGAAATTAAATCTTCGGTATAAGTAGCCACATAAGGCTCGAACAAATAGGAGGCAACCAATTTTGAGGCGACTTCGCTCTGTGCAATTACATGAACAATACCAGCATTCACAAAGGTTTCTCTCAAACTTGGATTTAAACAAGTAACCACTACATTCGCTTCAGGGTATCTTTTCTTTAAGTTGATCACAAAAACCAAGGTTTCCGAATCGTCATCGAAATTCACAAATATTCGTTTCGAACCCTCAACATTTACTTTATTTAAAGCTTCTACATTTGAGTAATCAGCAAAAAGACTAAATGTATTTTTTGAAGGATACAAATCAGCGATTAGATCCAAATCAGCTTTATTGTTGGTTACAAAAGCTACTTTTTGTCCTGCCTGAATAATTTGACTAGCAACTTTTTGTCCAAATTCATTCCAGCCAATAATGATATAATGATTCTCAAAATCACTTCCCCAGTAACCACTTTTTTTCTTTTCCATATACTGATTAAATCTAACAGTTACTTCACCAATTACAAATCCCAATATTCCTAAACTACCAATAATTACAACCAGTCCAATAATTTTACCAGCAAATGTTACCGGATAAAAATCACCATATCCAACTGTAGTAAGAGTGACAATAGCGTACCAAAATGCATCACCAATAGTCTTTATATTGGAATCGGGCGATTGTCCTTCAAAATACTTAATTCCCAATATTGCAATTACGTATATTAAAAATGCAATAAAGATGCCTAGCCTTTTCTTCATGTGAGTCTACTTATTCAGGGACACAAATTTCTACTCCATTTCCGTTCCATTTCACGTTCAGCTTACCTCCATTTACAAGACTTTGAAAATCTTCTGATTTTTTTGGGTTGCAACTGCTCAATTCAATATACGACCATTCTTTATCAGGAAAAGTATGAATAGCCAAATGCGATTCAGCCAACAACCAAAACGCGGTATATCCCTGAACCGGAAAATGATGATCGGTAAAATTCAAAATCACAAAACCAACCTGTTCCAAATAATCTTGAAATACAGTCTGCAAAACCTCAGGGTCGTATTCTGAAACCCAAAATCGAAGGTTATGAATTTTTGCTGATAATATTTTTGTTTTCGTCTCCATTAGATACTGATTTTAGACGCTGATTTTTATGATGATGAATCGGTTCAAATATCTTGTAGCATGCTACAAGACTACATTTATTTTAATAAAGGTCCCAATTGCCTTTTAAATAATACTTATACAAAACAGGTTCGTGAATTTTGTTCACATACACGCTATCCTTTTCCCAAGGGTAAAAATCCTTTCCAAAAGATGTGATTAGCATCATTGCTTCTTTATTGATCCAACGAGTTGGCACGTTAAATTCAAGATTTTGCAATTGCTTCTTTACATTTTCACCAATAGTCTGCTTCACGCCTAAACTCCATCCCCACTCGCCCAAGGTAATTACCTGATTGTGCATTGGAACTGTTTCGAAACCGGCACTCTTCATCGTCTCGAGAATACAAGAGAAAGCCTGAGTTGCAAAATAAGGACTGCCGGCCTGAGTAACAATCACTCCCCCCGGACGCATATGTTTGTAACACAATTTGTAGAATTCATGTGAGTACAGGCGTCCCATTTCAATACTACGCGGATCAGGTAAATCAATAATCACTACGTCGTAAAAATCATCACTCGACAACAAATACTTGTAGCCATCCTCATTCAATACCTCAACCTTCTCATTACTTAACGAATTCTGATTTAGATTGGTAAGGATAGGATGTGTTTTCCCCAAATTAGTCATAGCAGGATCTAAATCTACCAAAGTTATCTTCTCCACTTTTGGGTATTTCAGAATCTCGCGAACCGCACAACCATCGCCACCCCCTAATACCAAAACGTTTACCGGATTTGGGTGCAAAGTCATAGCCGGATGTACCAATGGCTCATGATACATGAGTTCATCACGTGTACACAATTGCTCATTCCCATTCAAATACAACCAATAATCACTCTTCCATTTCGTAATAACAATCCGCTGATACTTACTCTGTTCCGTATAAATTACCTTATCGGAATACTTTTGTTGTTCACCGTATTTAATAATTGGATCGGTAACAAAAACACCCGTGGTTAGCGAAATCATTACGAATACTGCTAATCCAATCAATAATTTCCTCTCTGGAGACTTTAGCAGATCCCAAAGAAAAATCAACACAACAATAGAGACTGAGAAATTTACAAAACCAAGAATAAAAGGCGTATAAATTAATCCAAATACTGGTAATCCCACAAAGGCAAAAAATATACCTCCAAGCAAACTTCCATAGTAATCGTTCTCTAAAATATTAGAAATATTAAATCGTAATTTCTCGTAATCATCGTTAATACGGATTACCAAAGGAATTTCCATTCCAATTAATAATCCAATACAAATAGCCAAACTATATATAAGAATTCCAATAGATTGCGTGTATGCCGAAGCAGTATAAACCAATAATGCCGCAAACGAAACGATAAACGATAAAGCGAATTCCAATATCAAAAAGCGTTTTAATAATTTGGTCTCAAAATTCTTAGTAATTCGACTCCCCAAACCCATAGAGAATAACATGAGTGAAATAATCATCACCCAATGAAGTACCGAATTACCCATAAAATACTGGGCCAAAGTGGACAAAATATACTCTGCTACGACTCCGGAAAAACCGGTAGCAAAAATTGCCGCTTTTAATAATGTTGATTTATTCTTGAACACTTCTTTTTAATTATGAATTAAGAATTATCAATTATGAATTCACACAAATCTAAATAGAGATTTAACAACCCACAATATCCTATTCATAATTCCCAATTTATAATTCATAACTCTTATAAGCACCAGGTGATTAAAACCGATCCTCCGATGTAGGCAAATGCCTCAATCAAAGCCGCTCCAACATTAGGTTTTTCCTGATTAATGATTTCATCGGTTAATCGTTCACCTGGAAGTAATATTTTGTCGGTAATCAAACGCATAACCGGCAATAGAATCAGACCAACTAAAAGCTCAAAACCTGCTTCGGTAAAGCTTGGCAACCATCCTTCAAAATCCCCTGTTAATCCAAAACGAATTAAATTTCCAATAGCAATTATTGCTCCAGCAAAACCAATACCAACTGCCACATTATCCTTTTCAATGTGCTCATGTACGTTATATGGAGTAATCCAATTGTAAATCCGAGTGGTTACAATTAAGGCTAATTGTCCAAATGCCCAAAAGACAACTGCGGTAAGAATTCCGAATAGTAAATGATCACTTTCGCCAGATACTGCACCAAATATAATTAAACCTGAAGCTACCGAAACAGCACCTTCAACAACTCCCGTACCTGCATTCTGATCTTCAATAATCTCTTTACGAACTGAAAATTTTCGGAGAATTAAATAATCAGATAAAAATATGGAGATGTTCAAAAGTACAATGGCCAACAAACCGTAAACGGTTATTTCTATCACATCGGTTAATAATCCATTCGATGGACCAACAATTGCACTTCCTATAGAAAATAGTAAGCCGATATAGTAACCAACATGAGAAATGGCAAAAGCAAAGTTATCTTTCTCCACCAACTCCTCTTTCACTTTAAAAGATGGATGAAGTAATTGGTAAACGAATTTTCCGATTAGGAAAATTGCAAATGCTACCGCGATATAAACCACAGCATCATAAACGATAAACGAAATTTCTGATAATGATATCATAAATATTTATTTTAGTACATTAGTAATTAGTAGTTAGTAAATAGAGATATAGCATTTTGGCTAAAAACTATGTACTAATTACTCACTACACCAAAAATTATTTTCCAAATCCTCCGCTACGCGAGCGAGTTGAACTTGTGCGGTATCTTGATGAATTTCTCGTTGTTTTAGTCGAAGAGCTTGCCGTGCTGGAACCAGATGAGCGACTCACCCTGCTTCGAACATTATCTTTAAACGTGGAAGGTTTACTTCCCCACTTGCTACTACTTCCCGAACCGGATGAAGTATATGACTTGGTGCCATAAACAGGACTACCTCCACTTGGACCATAGTATCCTCGCGAACTTCCATAATATCCGCCACCACGATAATCATTCCAATAAGATCGTCGATACGATCCCATATTGAACATGGATGACATGAATGCATATTGTCCGTAAAAAGCCCAAAAAGAAGATCCTCCGCGGTCTTCCCATCGCCCGTATTTTTCATTCCCAACATAGTGATTGTATCCTGCAGGCACAGCTTGCTTCGTTACAACTCCATCCTTTTTAGAGGCAATTTCCATTCCCATATTATTCATATTCTGAGAAAAGAAATTCGCGCTCACATTTTTCCAATCGCCCTTTTGTTCTACAACAGTATCCGGACGTTGAATAATCACCTGATATTGATGACGATACTCATCAGAACCTTCATCAGCATCCATATCTAATAAAATAATGGAGAAATTCTGTTCTTCATTCAATCCCTTAATTAACTCATCAACGGGAGATTTTTGCCATGTTTCTGCTACTGAGGACGAGGAAGAAGAAGATCTAGTTCGCGAACAGGATTTTGCAATAAAAAACACGAGAATAATCCCAATGATTACTTTAGTTACTGTGTTCATAAATTGAAATTTATAATTATGAATTAAGAGTTATTAATGAAAGTCAAAGACAGCTCATTAATAACTCTTACTGCTAATTTATTTTGGTAAGATAGTCGATATTTCGAATTCCTGAATTGCCTTACCCGCTGAAGCTTCGAATTCTTTTTCGTCCCATTGCTCAATGGTAACAATATATTTCCCCGATTCATCTATAAAATCCCAAGAAATAAATTCTACCCAATCCTCACCCCGTGCCTTATCATTAAAATAGCCCGGTGATTCCTGTTCAAGGAAATATTTTTTATCCTTATAAAGTAGAGTCGTTGGAGGCTTTTGATTCGATAGTAAATCAGCAAGTACATTCTCTCCCAATTCACGAACTTTAATTTTATCGCAAACAGAAAGACTTATTTCATCATCTTCCTCAATCGAAAGAAAAAGAGTTTTGTTGCCATTGTTAATCTTGTATTCTTTAGAGAAATAATTATCACCCCAATCGTACTCATAACTTGCTTGCACTTCCCAGCTTTCCAGATCGTATTCAAAAACAAAACCAACATCCAGGTCGGTAACCCGGATATTGGTGCTGTCATACTTCGGCTGTTTTCGTTTAAAAAAATCGGTAAATCCCATTTTTAATCTCGTTCAAATTTGTAAAAACAGCTATTCTTTATTCTTCATTTTCGCTTTTAACTCTTCCAATGCATTTGATGCTTTTACATTGGTTTCATTTAAAGTTGCGTCAATTTCATCATCTAAACTACGGTTTTCAAAAGCAATATCGCCATATGCTTCGGCCATCGCCTCTTGCTGAGCCACTTTATCTTTCATTTTCTCCAACATTCCAACAGTTCCCGAACTGTCAATTCCAGAAAGTTGCTTGTTAATTTTTTGAGTAGCCTCACTTACTCGAGCGCGAGCTTTTAAAGTCTTCAACTCATTCTCGTAACGGGTAATGGTCGATTTTAACTTCTTTACATTAGTATCTAATTGCACGATGCTTGCATCAAATTTTATAACTTCTTCCTGCGATCTTGCCACAGTAGAAATTGCATCTCCCTTTCTTGCCAAAGCCTCGGTTGCCAAACGTTCTGCTTCCGACATTTCCAATTCACCTTTTTCGGCCTTTTGCAATAATAAGATTGCTTTTTGCTCGTAATTTTGAGCTACTGATGTTTGTTCATTCAGTTCTCTCTTGCTGCGAATTGCCATTGCTTTAACTTCAGCCAAAGCCTGTAAACTTTTATCCAAGTCATTTTTCAGATCCCTGATTCCCTGCTCGGTCATCTTAATCGGATCCTCTAATTTATCTATAGCGGAGTGAGCTTCAGCTTTGCCCACGTTGAATAATCTACTAAAAATTCCCATTTGTATATTCGTTTATTAGGTTACAATTTTGAATACGAAATAATCTCTTCTGAGTATTCACTCAATAACATTTCTAATGAATTAAGGGTTCCCTCTAATTCATTCTGATCTAAATTTTCCAGTTGAAGAGTATCTCTAAAAAGAACTTTTTTTCCTGATTCATCCAATACAAATGCACCATGAATGATATCTCTGTTCTTTTTAAGCAAAGCCTTGTAAATTTCAGGATTCTCATTTGTCAACTCAAATAATACACCTTCAATAATCAAAATTGGATCCTCGCAATCAATAATCAGATTTGCAATTCCCCCATCTGGATTTTCAACCACAAATAGTTCCTCTGCCAAATCTTCTTTTACAATATTGTATTCTAAATTCAGCAAGTAATCTTTTACTTTATTATAGTGTGCGCTCATTCTTCTTTGTTTTTAAATTACTGATTAAAAATAAAACAAATTATCAACTTAATAAAAACATCCATCTTCATTGGTCACTTTCGATAAATATCCAATCACTATGGATTATTTGTTTCGAGTTTGAAATTACTAAATATGATAGTCTCATCACTCATTTTTTCGGGAGAATCTTCATTTTATTCGATAAATGGAAGTTTTTACATGTTTTTCGGTTCACCATCTAATTTCATCCTTATAAAGCGTCAAAATAACAACAACATTTAGCTTCGATATTTGGTATGCACAAAAAATCATGTGCAAATTAATTCTTTACAAATTTAGTAACAATTCAATTCTTCTAATTTAAAGCTCTCATAGCATCGCAATAAATCAGAAAATAAAAAGATTCAAAACTCTTTTAAATTTACAGCAAATGTCCTTTTTATTTCATGCAGATATTTATATATTTAGGTTCGTCAAAAAATTAACCATTTTAATTTATTAGTTACCGACTTGCTTACTTGTTCAAAATCAATTAAAACAATAAACACAGATCATTAGCATGTCTTTTCCAAGCCTAACAAAAAATTAGTAAGAATGAAGATTCACGAATATCAAGCAAAGGAAATTTTACGCTCGTTTGGTGTACCTGTTCCCGAAAGCAAAATTGCTTTTTCGGTTCAGGAAGCTGAAAAGGCTGCAGCCGAAATTGGTCTGCCCGTAGTAGTAAAAGCGCAAATCCACGCAGGTGGAAGAGGAAAAGGTGGAGGTGTTAAATTTGCACCAACAGCTCAAGATGTAACTCGTTACGCAAACGATATCTTGGGGATGACTCTAATAACACACCAAACTGGTCCGGAAGGAAATCTGGTAAAGAAAATTTTAATAGAAGCAGCTTCGAATATCGATCGCGAGTTGTATGCCGGAATAGTAATGGATCGTGCTACCTCAAAAGTTACTTTTATGGTATCGACTGAAGGTGGTATGGAAATTGAAAAGGTGGCAGAAGAAACCCCTGAAAAAATTATGAAGGTTGCGGTTGATACAGCTGTGGGGTTGCAAGCATTCCAAGCCAGACAAATGGCATTTGCTCTAAATTTAACTGGAGACGCTTTTAAAAATGGGGTTAAATTTCTGATGGCCCTTTATAAAGCATATATAGGAACCGATGCTTCCATTTTTGAAATCAACCCATTGGTTGTAACCAAAGAAGGTAATGTTATTGCCTTAGATGCTAAAGCCAATTTCGATGACAATGCACTTTATCGTCATAAAGACATTAGTGCTTTACGCGATTTAGATGAAGAAGAGCCTTTGGAAATTGAAGCAGGAAGATCTGGTTTAAATTACATCAAATTGGATGGGAATATTGGTTGTATGGTAAACGGAGCCGGACTAGCAATGGGAACCATGGATATTATAAAATTAACAGGTGGTGAACCTGCTAATTTCCTTGATGTTGGAGGTGCTGCTTCTGCTGAAACAGTTGAAAAAGGATTTCGAATCATCCTTTCGGATGGTAGCGTGAAAGCAGTGCTAATTAATATTTTTGGAGGTATTGTACGTTGCGACCGAGTAGCTAAAGGAGTTATTGAAGCCATTAAAAATATAGAGACCAAAGTGCCAATTGTGGTTCGCTTACAAGGAACCAATGCTGAAGAAGGTAAAAAGCTTTTGGAAGAATCAGGAATGAATATTATTGCGGCAACAGAATTACAAGATGCTGCCGAAAAAGTAGTAGCCACCCTTAAAACAATTGAAGCATAATGAGTGTATTAGTAGATAAAAATACAAAACTGGTGGTTCAGGGAATCACTGGTTCCGAAGGGGCTTTCCATACCCAGCAAATGATAGAATATGGAACAAATGTAGTCGCTGGAGTTACTCCAGGTAAAGGTGGCCAGCTTTTTATGGATAAAATTCCTATTCACAACACCATGAGAGGTGCTGTAGCTAAAACCGGTGCAAATGCATCTGTAATTTTTGTTCCGCCACCATTTGCAGCCGATGCAATTATGGAAGCTGCAGAAGCAGGTATTGCTTTGGTAGTTTGTATTACCGAAGGCATTCCTACCTTGGATATGTTAAAAGTGCATGAATACCTGAAGAAATTTCCTAATACAACATTGATTGGTCCTAATTGTCCGGGAGTTATTACACCAGGTGAAGCTAAAATCGGAATTATGCCAGGATTTATTCACAAACCAGGTACAATTGGAATTATTTCCCGATCAGGAACATTAACCTACGAAGCTGTTCATCAGTTGTGCGAAGTTGGGCTAGGACAATCTACGGCCATTGGCATTGGTGGTGATCCAATTATTGGAACCAAGCACATTGATGCGGTTAAACTTTTAAATGCCGATCCTAAAACCGAAGCCATTGTTTTAATTGGTGAAATTGGTGGATCGGATGAAGAAGATGCCGCCGAATACATCGCCAAATATGTGACCAAGCCAGTCGTTGCCTTTATTGCAGGTCAAACTGCTCCTCCGGGCAAACGCATGGGACATGCCGGTGCGATTATTGCTGGTGGTAAAGGAACTGCCGAAGAAAAGATGAAAGCTTTGGCTGCGGCAGGAATCCATGTAGTTAAATCTCCTGCTGATATCGGTAAAAAAATGAAAGAAGTATTGGGTAAATAAACTTTACTCAAATAACAAAGAGCTTGATTCATGTTTGAATCAAGCTCTTTGTTATATCCTAATATATTATTACAACTCAAACAAATTTAAGTATTCCCATAAATAAAAAATTCTATTTCTGCGGGCACCTGCGTATTCCTTAAGCAAACCATGCTTTTCAAATTCTTTCACCAATAAATTTGCCGATTGAAAACTCAATTGCAGCTTATCCTTAACATCACTTACCGACATAAATGGAATCGAATAAAACTCCGAAAGCAACTGTTTTGCCGACAGCTTCCTTTTTTTACCCATTTTTTCTTCAATAACCAACTCGTAATGCCTAGTGAGGCCTTCAACATTTCCCAAAAGATCTTTACTATGAATAGCCGTTTCCTTTATTCCTGTAAGGAAAAATTTAATCCATTGCTCAATATCATTTTTAGACCGAATTAAATTGAGCCGATGATAATATTCCAAACGGTTTTTTTCAAAGAAAACCGAGAGACAAAATATCGGTCGAGCCACAAATTTTAAACTTATCACCTCAAACAAAATTAATGTTCGGGCTGTTCTCCCATTTCCATCCAAAAAAGGCAATATATTTTCAAACTGGTACAAGGAAATAGCCATTTTAATTAATTGTGGTAATTCCAAATCATCATTCCTCCAAAATTTTTTACCATCATTAATTAGAATTTTCAAATCATGTTTATTGGGCGGAGTATAATTTGACTCTTCCTTAAAAGGATTCTCGTGAGCTTGATAAACAGATCTTAATTTTCCTCCAAACTCTTCTTTGGCAGGAAGATCCGAACATAGAATTTTATGTGCCTCTTTTATCAAACGAACAGACAATGGAAACTTTTGCAGTTCATTTACACCCCAATGTATCGCTTTAATATGATTTGATATTTCCTTTTGTGCGTACTGACTTTTAAACGATTGTGAAATATCTGGAACGAAAGCTTGATACAAATCACTCTTATTACCTTCAATAAGATTCGATGCTATAACTTCCTGAGTTACAAACAATGAAATATGATCATCAATTGCAGGGAAAAATTTGGAATAGGCATTTAGTTCCCCCAATTCAAGCATGGCAGATTCTAAAAGTATATTGATTTGTTTATCATTCCATTCAAATGAACGATTAATTAAAGAGGGCGTAACGCTTTTGTAGCCTTCTTTAAAACTTTGGTAAACGAAATCACCTCCAGTTTTTTTATTCAAGTTTATACTCATATAATTGAATAAGGAATTGTTATTCAGGTTAAAAGTATTAATAATTTAATAGAAACTAACGCCAGCACCAAAGACAAGTATCTTAATTATAAATTTAGATACATCTATACAATGCGTATTCTGTAGCTTACAAAAGATTTAACAGCTCATTATTTTAATAGCCTAGTTGCAATAGATATAATTTGGATTATATTTCCATCGAATTAATTAATCATCTACTTATGATAAGAAAAATATGTTTAGCCCTTGCTATTCTTGCGCTGGCTGTAAATGTAAAAGCTGAAGGTTACGCTGTTAACCTTCAAGGCAATAAACAAACTGGTATGGGTCATGTTGGTACTGCATTAAATTTTGATGCAAGTAGTATGCAATGGAATCCTGGGGCTTTAGCCACACTAGATCAAAAATATAGCTTCTCTCTAGGTGGTAGTCTGGTTTTCACTAATACTGAATACTCCAGCGCAACGTCTGCATATAAAGCAGAAACCGATAATCCGATCAATACTCCTTTCTATCTATATGCGTCGACAAAAATAAACGATAAATTAGCTGTTGGTATTGCGGCATATACTCCTTTTGGGAGCTCCAATGTTTGGGGCGATGATTGGGCTGGAAAATATTTGCTTCAAGAAATTACGATGAAAGCTATTTATATACAACCTACAGTTTCGTATAAATTGAATAATTGGCTATCTGTTGGTGCAGGCTTAAACATTGTTTATGGAACTTTTGAATTAAGTAAGGCGTTTCCTATACAAAACCCTGCTGATGGATCACTGATTGATAACGGAAGTGCTGAATTAAGTGGCAGCACCGTAAAATACGGATACAATGTGGGTGTATTTTTACAACCATCAGAAAAATTAAATATTGGTATTTCTTATCGTTCCCAAGTTGACATTGAACTTGATGAAAGTGAGGGTGACGGTGTATTTAATTTCCCATCTACAGTGCCAAGTGCATTGGTTGATGGTTATAGAGCTAATGGTTTTAATGATGGATCATTTACTGCAACATTACCATTACCTGCCAGTTTAAATGTAGGTATCGCGTATCAAGCTAACGAGAAATGGTTAGTTTCTGCTGATGTAAATTTTGTAAATTGGAACGTTTATAAAAACCTTGATTTTGTTTCAAGTGATGCATTGCGACTAAACTCTTCAAATAAAAGGGAATGGAGCAATTCAAAAACCTACCGCATAGGAGCTCAATATACAGCTAACGAAAAATTAGATATTCGTGCAGGTTTTTATTACGATGAAACTCCTACGAATGAAATGTACTATGCTCCTGAAACTCCTGGAGGTAACAAAATTGGAATTACTGCAGGTTTCTCTTATCTATTAACAGAGAAGCTAAGTCTTGACGCTTCATTTATTTATAGTAAAGGTGAAAAGAAAAAAGCAGCAGACACAAATGCCACGGCCCAATACTTTTATGGAGCCAATGGATTCGGAGGCGAATACCAAAATACAGCTTTCATTCCTAGCATTGGTATTTCATATAATTTCTAGACCTAAAGTCACAAAATATAGTGAAAAGCCTGATCGTACGATCAGGCTTTTTTTATGCCAACAAGACCTAATACACCAAAGAATAAGTATTCCATTTACTCCCTACTGATCTGATTTTAATTCATTTTAAATAAAACATTCGTATTAATTATCGAAACAATTTCTCTATTTTACACAAGAATGAGATCAATCAGAATTATTGATTTCTACCACTACAAATCCCCAATTATGAAGTTATTACGTGCAATTCTGGTTTTTATATTGAGTTGTTGTTATTCCGCTACATTCGCCAACGTATTTAATACAAATAATAAGCAAGAAGAAAATCCTGTTACGCAACAAATAATCCACTTTTTAGACTCATCGGTTTATTTACGCAACATCTCAATAGACAAAAGTATTTGTATTTGCCAAAAGGCCATTGCAATGGCTGAAGAAACTCAAGATCCAAATCTTCTTTCAAAAGTATATAAAACACAAGGAATCAATTATTACACTTCTGGAACAACCGATTCTGCTTTCCTGTATTATAATAAGGCCATTCCTCAATTCGAAGCTCTTAACTCAAAATCAGATGTTGGAAAAGTATTGGGAAATATTGGTCTTCTATATAAAAAACAAGCTAAGTATGATATGGCTCTGGAGTATTATCTAAGAAACCTTAACATCTATAAAGAAATTGATTACCGCGAAGGTTTTGGGTGTGTATTCAATAATCTGGGTAACCTTTATAATTTACAAAAAGATCTAAAAAAAGCAGAATCCTATTATCGATTAGCTCTTGCTAACTTTCAAAATTTTAAAAACACAAAAGAAATAGCCAATGCCTATTGCAATCTTGGAGCAATAGCTGAATCAAAGAAAGAATTCACGAAAAGTTTAGACTTTTATACCAAATCGCTACATGAGAATTCAAAAGTTGGAAATATTTCATTCGAATCTAAATTGCTTTTCAATATAGGCTATTTATATCACTCTCAAAAAATACTAGATTCTGCTACCTACTATGTAAAAAGAGCAGAAAATATTAGAATTCAACTAGGTGATAAAGAAGGTTTGGTAAGTGTTAAAGTAGAACTAGCAAAAATTAACTTGGATCAAGACAATATCATTCTTGCCGAAAAATATCTTAAAGAAGCAGATCAATTAGCAATTGAAAATAACATGCTTACATGGCGATCTGAAATTCTAAGTTCCCTAACTAACGTATATAGAAAAAAACAAGATTTCAAAAAGGCATTTGTTCATCAAAGTCTGATGATACAGGTAAATGATTCTATAAAAGAAATCGAAATGACTAATCGTTTTGCAGAACTTTCGATAGCCTATGAGACAGCTAAAAGTCAACAGGAACTGGAACTCCTACAACAAAAAAGTCAAATACAACACCTTGAATTAGGGAAGAAAAATGCATGGATCATTATCTTAATGATCGTGATGATTTTAGGTGCCGTTGCCATTATGGTCTCCTTACGGATTAACCGATTAAAAGCAGATCACAAGATTATGGATTTGCGCCAGAAAGTGCTCTTAACCCAAATGAACCCACACTTCTTATTCAATTCATTAACGGCCATTCAAAGTTTTATTCTTGATAAAAAGAATGAAGAAGCTAACAATTATCTTTCAAGACTGGCAAATTTGGTTAGAAGTATTCTTGAGAACTCAAGAGAAGAATTTGTCTCGCTTAGAACAGAGCTTGAAACCTTAAAGGACTACATTGAGCTACAGAAATTGCGGTTCGAAAATGAAATAAGCTATAAATTTGAAGTTGATAAAAATATCGATCAAGATCAAGTTTTAGTCCCTCCAATGCTTGCACAACCATTTGTGGAAAATGCTTTAATACATGGAATGTTGAGAAACAACCCGGATGCCCAGATACATATTAAAATATCTCTGAACGCAAGTAATGATTTGCTGCAATTTCAAATTATAGACAATGGAATTGGTATTGCTGAGGCTAAAAAAAACAGACAAGATATCAATCACAAATCTATTGCAACATCAATTGCT
>JAQBBZ010000408.1:0-23542 GCA_032125735.1 Labilibaculum sp. | reverse complement strand
GTTACCTCAACAGAATAAGTTCCATTGGTTGACACTTCAATGGTTTGAGAGGTTTCTCCGGTATTCCATGAGTATGTTGAACCTGAATTCCCTGCATCCAAAGTAACATTTCCTCCCCCACAAGAAGCCTGATTATCACCAAAACCAACAAAAGGTACTGGATTTAATGTAAGAGTTAAAAAATCTGAAATTGCTCCACAAGGAGAATTCGAATTAGCCATTGCTGTAAGTATTACGCTTCCGTTGGCAGCATCATTACTTCCAGGAGTGTAGGTTGAATTTACATTTGAAGGATTTGAAAAAGTACCATCACCGGAAGTTGACCATACAAAACCTGTTTGATTGGAAACTGTTGCTCCCAAACTTGCTGTTTCATTACCACACATCGTTAAATCAGAACCTGCATCAATAATTGCCGGCTCAATAACTGTAACAGTTCTGCTGTCAGGAACTTCAACCAAAGGATTAAACGAAATACCATCTAAAGCATAATCATTACCACTTCGGATTAAATTCTTATTTACAATTGAAATTTCGATAGAAGTTTTTGTTCCAGAATACCATAACGAATAGAACTCCTCCCAATTACAAGTTAATCCAACGCCCGGTTCAATATAATCACCCATTAGAACTCCATCGATCATAAACTCCAGTCTGGCTGGATTGGTTGGATGAACATTTGCAGCCCAAGTTGAAAATGCATAATACTGATCTGGATTTACCGTAATGGTCTGACTCCAGACAACAACATTTTCTTCAGGTGCTCCATTAACAATCAGCATTTTATCGGGAGTATTTCCTGTCTGTCCATTGCAAGGAGAAAAATTAGCATGATATGCCTGAGGATTGCTGTCAACAGCATATCTGCCTTCCATCCATAACGACAGATTATTTGAATGATCAGCTGAAGAAAGAACAGGATCCGGACAATAAATATATTCACTATAAAAGCCAGTGTTTCCTAATTCAAAATCACCATTGGTAATTAACTCTATTCCTGTATCCGGAATAAAAACACGAAGATTGTAGGTAGTTGTTACTACCGGAGAGACACTAATTGTCGGTGAAAGTTGACCGGTACTCCAATTATACATATAAGAACCTGTTTGCGCCTCCAGAATAACAGATTCACCAACACAAATAGTTGTATCATTGACTGGTCGCACGATTTGTGCTGTTCCAGAATAATAACTAAATCCTATGACTATCGTAACACAAATAAGCTGTAGAAATCTTTTCATATTATCTCCTTCTAATAAAACATCAACTCCAAATCTCCAAGCATCTGCCTTTTGATGAAAGGCTTGTTTTTTTACTTTAATTACGTAAATTTAATGATTAAAGTTTGGTTTTTTAGAAATCGCTTGGCTTTTCTCGTCAAAAAAACACATAACCAACAGTATATAAGCTAATTACCTGAGCGTTTGATTTTCATTAAAAAGAAGACTAAATAAAAACGCTATCACGTCAAATATATTCACTTCTGCTTAGTCAAAATTTCTCACTATTTTATTAATGAGTCTACGAAACCGAAATCGATTGCATGAAATAATGCTTTACAGATCCGTCATAATTCAATTATGCACACTAATATTGCGTTAATTTTCAAATTACCACCCCAACATACTCACTACTTAAATATAAAATACTCATATAAATGTACTATCCACTAAAAACATTTTACATACACAAACACAATATAACCATCTCATCTTGTGAATATTAACATCACATTGTTGTGGCAATGCTGTACTATACATTATTCCTGTTGAGGTTTAATAGCTACGATAAATTTGGAACAAACACCTATATAAGTCGACCTTTACGGTGTTATTAACAATCAAAAATAAAAGAGCATGAGATTACTATTATCTAACCTAATTCTTTTGCTGTTTTCTATATCTGTATTTGCACAAAGCAATACAAATATTACAGGTATAGTTACAGACCAATCCGGAATACCTTTAATTGGTGTTACTGTATTTGTTAAAGGAACTACTTCAGGAACCGTAACAGATATTGACGGAAACTACACCATTGCAACTTTAAGCGACGCTACGCTCGTATATAGTTTCATTGGAATGGAAACACAGGAAATTCCTGTAAACAATCGTAACAACATCAATATAACTCTTATCGATTCCACTACCGGATTAGATGAGGTAATAGTTGTTGGGTACGGTACCCAAACGGTTAAAGATCTTACATCATCAATTACTACAGTAAAAGCTGAAGACCTGATCAAAACTCCTTCCGGCAATGTTATGCAATCGTTACAAGGAAAAGTAGCCGGACTTCAAGTTATTAGTTCCGGAGCTCCAGGTGAATCACCAACCATACGTCTTCGCGGTGTTGGTTCCTATCCTGGACATGGCAATGAAGGCCCTTTGTTTGTTGTCGATGGAGTATTCTACGACAATATCAATTTTTTAAACACGGCTGATGTTGAATCAACCTCAGTACTTAAAGATGCCTCAGCCGCAGCAATTTATGGAGTGCGGGCTGCAAATGGAGTTGTGTTGATCGAAACCAAATCCGGTAAACGAAATCAAAAAGCCCAAATCAACTACAACGGCTATTACGGTTACCAAGTCGCACAGAACGTTCTGAAAATGGCGAATGCTGAGCAATACACTACAATGGCCATGGAATCAGGTTCTACGGCAGATGAACAATTTATCCTAAATGCGATGCAGCGATACGGCAGAAGTCGTGTAAACCCAAATGTACCAAACGTAAATACAGATTGGTATGACGAAATTATGCGTACTGCTGCTATTCAAAATCATAGTTTAAGTGTATCCGGAGGTAACGAGAATACGACCTACTCTATTGGAACAAGTTTCTTTACCCAAGAAGGTATTTTGAATATGAAGAATGAGTATGAACGTTTTAATCTTCGTTCAAAAATTGACTATCAGGCAAATGAATGGTTCACAATCGGTGGTAATGTAATTTTGAGTAATGCGACCAAATATGCACCTGAATCAGCCGCTTGGAATGTTGCTTATTTTGCGGTACCAATAATGCCTGTGTATGATGAACTCAATACATTAGCAAACCCAACCAGATATGCGAGCGCTGAAGATTTAGGATATCGAGGAGGCAAAAATCCTTTTCCAACAATGGATTTAAGTGAAAATCGCATTAGAACAAAAAAAGTACTTGCAAATTTCTATGCTAAACTAAACTTAATACCCAAAAAATTAAATTTCAAAACAACTTACAGTCAAGATTTCTCTTCACAAGAAGAACGATTTGTTGATCTTGCGTATTTTGTAAGTACTAATTTTAAACGTACGGATGACTCTGTTCAAAAAACCTCTCAAACCACAACGAACCAAACCTGGGATAATATATTAACCTACACTGACAATTTTGGAAATCACAATCTTACACTTATGGCTGGATCATCTTACAGGGATGAAACATGGAATTATCTTAGCGCAACAGGTTTAAATTTCCCTTCAGGACTAGAAGAAAACTGGTACATCAGTCAATCAGACAGTAAACCATCTGAAAGTGTTACTGATAACGGCAGAAAACAGTATGGCATGTCTTATTTTGGAAGAATGTCTTATAACTTCAACAGCAAATATTTACTATACGGCACAATGAGAGCTGATGGCAGCTCAAAGTACCAGGAAAAATGGGGTTACTTCCCAACTGTTGGTGCTGGTTGGGTTATATCAGAAGAAGATTTCATGAAGGATATGGAGTTTGTTGACTTTTTAAAGTTTCGTGCAAGTTGGGGTAAACTAGGAAATAATAAAATAGCAGCCAGTGATGGAGCTAATTCAACTACTGTTGTTACGACAGCCATTGATGGTGTTTTAGTTTCCGGAACAACAACCTCAAGTTCATACTCTTCTCTTAAATGGGAGGTTACCGAAGAAACTAACTTTGGACTAACAACAACACTTCTTAAGAATAGATTATCTGTAGATGCAGATTACTTTATCCGAGACACAAAAAATGCAGTTATAAATGTTACAAATCCCCTTATAGGAGGTACTGTAAGAAAAAATGTTGGCGAAATCAGAAACTCAGGATTTGAGTTGGCTTTGAATTGGAGTGATAATATTACAAAAGATTTAAAATACTCAATCGGAGCAAACATTTCTACTCTTAAAAACGAAGTAAGGGATTTATTTGGTCAGCCCTATATAGACGGTGGACAAGCTGAATTTCGTCAACGTTCCATGGTTGGAGAACCATTACTTGCATTTTTTGGACGAGAAGTAGTTGGTGTCTATCAAAACGAGGCTGAAATAGCAGCTGATCCTGTTGCTGTGGAAAATGGATTAGCTCCTGGAGATTTAAAATACAAAGATCAAAACGATGATGGAGTAATTGATGATGACGATAGAGTTGTTTTAGGATCTTATTTCCCCAAATTTATGTACGGTGTAAATTTAGGTGTTACCTACAAGAACTGGGATTTCACGATGAATATTTTAGGACAGACCGGAAATAAAATCCTTAATCGTAAACGCGGTGAATTAATCTGGACAAATGATGGAAACATAGATGCTGATCTTGCAAAAAATCGTTGGCATGGTGAGGGAACATCAAATAAATATCCTTCATCTGCAGGATTAAGAAAAGGCTGGAACCAAAAGATGAGTGATTATTTTGTCGAAGATGGCTCCTACTTCAGAATTCAAAACATTCAAATTGCTTACAATATAAGACAAAAGGTAATGTTTGGTGTAAAAATTCCTGAAGCTAGAATTTCGTTCACTGCAGATCGTCCTTTAACTGTCTTTAGCTACAATGGATTTAATCCTGAAGTGGAAAATGGAATTGATACACAAACCTATCCTATTCCAGCAGTATATACACTTGGCTTAAATGTTAACTTTTAATTCCAAAAAACATTTTATCATGAAACTATTTAAATATTCTACAAATATCACCCTTGCTGTGCTTGCAATTCTGTTTGCTACAGCCTGCGATGACAAAGTATATGAACCAGCCGAGAATATTGCCATTGCAGACAGCACTGATTATTCTATTGCTGAAAATATGATTTCACCCTTAATCGGTCTTTACGCTGAATTTAACAACAAAGGCTGGGAAGCAAATCCATTAATGTCTGTCCGGGGAGATGATGTTAACACAGGAGGTTTAGGAGATCAACAAGATTTTGCAGAGACTGACTTGTACAATTACAACAAAGATTTTTGGATGTACAATTCCGCTTGGGAAGGTGAATACCGCGATGTAATTACCTCTCATAGCACAATGGAGCAAATTCAATTGTATGCTGATGAAACCGGAAACCAAAGCTTGGCGGACCAGTACATTGCAGAAGCAAAAACAATACGGGGATGGATTCTTTTTAACATATCACGCACATGGGGAGGTATTCTGATTCCAACCAGTTCTGATCCTACAGAATTGCTTGTTGCAGATATAACATCAAAAAATGATGTAATGCAGCATATTTCCGATCAAATGGACGAAGCAATTCCTCTTTTACCTGATATGAATCCAAACGAAAGAACTGATATTCGCGGTGGCGTAACTAAATACACTGCACTTGCGATTAAAGCTCTTGCAAACTTAGAGTTGAAAAACTATCAGGCTGTAGCCGATGCCACTTCGCAAATCATTAGTTCAGGTAAATTCAATTTAGAAGCTGATTTTTATGAATTATTTAAAATTCCTGGAAAGCTAAACAATGAGAATTTACTGGAAATGCAATATTCTGACTTTGGACAAGCTTCAGGAGATAGCAAAAGTTACCTGTTCGAATTCTTTGGACCGCAAAGCTGGACTCCAAAAGTTGCAGGAGCCGGAAGTGGCTGGGGATTTTGGGAACCTAGTTTAAAGTACATCAAATTCATGCTCGACAGAGAAGAAACGGTTCGTTTGGAAACCAGTGTGTTATTTACAGACAGAGGCATTGCTGAAATTCAAAAGGATCCGAATTATGCAACACTACCTGCATGGGTTTCAAATACAACCCGATCCGGAGATACTATTAATGATTATGCCCGTGCACTTTTTGCCAGTGGCAAGCATTATTTACCATCAGATCAGCTTACTCCAGGACGTACTGTGTATGGTACAAACAAAAATTTCACCTGTATTCGTTATGCCGAAATCTTGTTAATGCATGCCGAAGCCATAACTCAAGGAGCATCAAGCTCATCAATATCTGCAGATGCTGCGGTAAATTTAGTTAGAGACAGAGCGGATTTAGCCGCAATTTCAGGAGTTACAAATGCACAGGTTATGGATGAGAAATTTGCTGAGTTAGCGATGGAATGGGGAACACGCTTTTTTGATATGGTTCGTCTTGAAAAATACAACGAGTTAAGCTACGAAGGAAGAACCTTTAACGCTGATTTGATTTATTTACCATATCCTCAAAATCAAGTTGATCTACTTCCTGTATTAAAAGGTAATAATTAATAATTTTTGATCATTAAAAATGAAGAAAATGAAATTATTTAAAAATATACTAATCGTAATGATTGCCCTCGTATTTGCTACGGCATGCGACGAAGGAATTGATCCGATTACTGCAGTGAAACCAGGAGTGGATGAAACAGCTCCGGTAGTCAAAATAAACTACCCTACTGAAGGAACAATAATTAAAGTTCTTGATTTGGTAACATCAATTGACATTGATATTAAAGTAACAGATGATATTGAAATTGGAGCCATCTCTGTTCTAATGGATGGAACTGAAATAGCCGGTTTTACTACATTTCCTGATTATCGAATTGCTCTTGAAAAATTTACCTATGACAATGTAAATACAGGAGATCACATTATGACTGTGATAGCTACTGATTTGGAAGGTAAAAGTACCACATCGTCGGTAAATTTCTCAAAAGAGCCTCCATACACAGCTTTATTTGACGGAGAATTGTTCTACATGCCATTTGATGGTGATTATTATGAATTGGTAAACATTGTACAAGCAGCTAAGGTTGGTTCTCCTGGATTTGCAGGGGAAAGTATTATTGGAACGGATTCTTATTCAGGAACAACAGATTCTTATCTAACTTATCCAATTGCCTCATTACTTACACCTGAATTTACTGCTGCTTTTTGGTATAAGGTGAATCCATCGCCGGATCGGGCAGGTATTTTGGTTATTGGAAATGATCTCCCTGAAAATCGTAATCAGGGATTTAGATTACTCAGAGAAGGAAATGGTGCCGAGCAAAGAATTAAGCTTAATGTAGGTATTGGTACTGCTGAAGTTTGGAATAATGGTGATGTTATTGACGTTGCCGCCGGAGAATGGGTACACATCGCTTTTACCATTTCACAAACACAATGTACAATATTCTTTAACGGCGTTGAAATGAGCTCTTCCCCTATGGATGCAGGTGTTGATTGGACTGGATGCGAAACATTGACAATTGGTTCTGGAGGCGAAACATTTAGCTATTGGGATCACAAATCAGATGGAAGTGCTATGGATGAACTCCGTTTATTCAATAAAGCACTAACTGCAGACGAGATTCAAGATATGATTAATGTTACCAATCCATACCAGCCAAAATATGATGAAACATTCTATATGCCTTTCGATGGAGGCAATACCGATTTAATTAGCTACAATGACGCCACAGTAGTAGGTACAACAGGTTTTGCAGGCGAAAGTGTACTTGGAAGTGATGCTTTTGCAGGAGCAACCGACTCATACCTTACTTTTCCTGCAGAAGGACTGTTTGGAGAAGAGTTTAGTACTGTATTTTGGTATAAAGTAAACCCTGATCCAGACCGAGCTGGTATTCTTGTAGTTGGTGACAATGCTGATGACCGCAATCAGGGATTTATATTGTTTCGTGAAGGAAGTGCAACCGAACAAAGAATAAAATTAATTGTGGGTACCGAAACAACTGATGTATGGAATGAAGGTGGCGTTATCGATGCAACTGCTGGCGAGTGGATTCAAATTGCAGTCACCGTTTCCCTAACAAAAAGCACAATTTATTTCAATGGCGTTGAAATGTTATCCTCAGATCTTTCTGCAGGTATTGATTGGACGGGATGTACCACAATGACGATTGGTGCCGGAGGTGAAACTTTCAGTTACTGGGGTCACTTGTCTGATTCAAGCTTCCTTGATGAATTACGTATTTTCAATACGGCCCTTTCGCAGGAAGAGATTCAAACAATATATGATGCAGAGAAATAATCTCTCATTATAGAATTCTTAATTCCAGAGGTTTCTCAAAACCAGAAGCCTCTGGAATTCAATATTACTCAACCAGAATTAAAACCAATGCTCAGACTATTAACCATCCTTTTAACTTTTGTAAGTGCTGCAAGTTTTGCTCAGCGTACAGCTGAAACTTATTGCAATCCGCTAAATGTTGATTACACTTACATGATATACAATTCCAAAAACGACCTTTCCTATCGCTCTGGAGCAGATCCTGCAGTGGTCGAATTTCGTGGTGAATACTATATGTTTGTAACACGATCATTGGGTTACTGGCATTCAACAGATTTGCTTAACTGGGATTTTATTCAGCCTGAAAAATGGTACTTTCAAGGATGTAATGCTCCTGCCGCACACAACTATAAAGATTCTGTTCTTTACATGACCGGAGATCCTTCCGGTTCTATGAGTGTCTTATATACCGATAATCCTAAAAAAGGAGATTGGAAAATTGTCCCTGCCATTCTTACTAATCTTCAAGACCCCGATCTGTTTATTGATGATGATGACCAGGCTTATATCTTTTGGGGATCTTCCAATAAATTTCCAATCAGAGCCAAAAAGTTAGACAAAAACAAAAGATTTATTGCCGAAAAAAACACAACTGAATTATTCAGCCTTAATCAGGAAATACACGGATGGGAACGATTTGGAGAAAACCATTCCGATACCATTCTTAAAGGATATCTGGAAGGTGCCTGGCTAACAAAGCACAAGGAAACTTATTACATGATGTATGCCGCCCCGGGAACAGAGTTTAATGTTTATGCCGATGGTGTTTATACTGCCAAAAGTCCAATGGGACCTTATACTTACCAAGCTCACAATCCCGTTGTATACAAGCCCGGAGGATTCATGAACGGAGCCGGACATGGAAGCATCGTAAAAACAACTTCAGGTGCTTACTGGCATTTCGGATCGATGGCCCTTTCTGTCACCGAAATCTGGGAGCGCAGACTTTGTATGCATCCTATTTTCTTTGATGAAGACGGACTCATGTACAGCAATACCCGATTTGGAGATTATCCGCATTATGCCCCAAATTCAAAAGAAAAAACCGGCAAATTTCGTGGATGGATGCTTTTATCCTACCATAAACCGGTTAAAAGTTCATCTCCCGAAGGAATTGAAAACCTAACGGATGAAAATGTGAAAACATTCTGGTTGTCAGAAACAAACACAGGCGGAGAATGGTTTACTATCGACCTGGAAAAACCAATGGATGTAAAAGCAATTCAAATCAATTTTCACGATTACAAATCGAATATGTATGGCAGATATGAAAATTTGAAACATCGATATCTGATTGAATACTCTCTTGATGGATCAAATTGGAAATCACTGATTGACAAGTCCAAAAGCTTTAAAGACACTCCCAACGATTACGTTGAACTGGATCAGCCCTATAAGGCAAGATTTATAAAGTATACCAATATTGAGGTTCCTACTTCATCGCTTGCAATTTCTGATATTCGAATATTTGGAAATGCTTCAGGCAAAGCACCATCAACAGTGAAGAACTTTAGCGTTGAACGCTTAAAAGACCGACGAGATGCGAAAATCAGCTGGAAACAAGAGGAAAACTGTCAGGGATATAACATCATATGGGGAATAGCTCCTGACAAGCTATATAATTCATGGATGATTTATGGCAAAAATGAACATTTGCTTAAATCACTTGACTCCGACAAGACCTACTATATTACAATTGAAGCATTTAATGAAAATGGTATTTCGAAAACCGCTCAGGTTATTGAAGCAAAATAAGACAACCAGTTATGAACTATACAATTATATTGTCATTTTTAATGCTTCTTTCATCATGCGGTAAAGATAAAGAGGTAAATATCCCTGAAGAGGAAACGAGTAATAATGGTCCGCGAATTTATCAGGGATTATCCGATGGGATGTTATTGGATACCATTCAGTATTATACTTTTCAGTATTTCTGGGATGGTGCAGAACCCAATTCGGGTTTGGCTCCTGAGCGAATTAATCTGTCAGGTATTTATCCGCAAAACGATCAGCATGTTGTAACAACAGGAGGATCTGGATTTGGACTTATGGCGATACTTGTTGGAATCGACAGAGGATTTATTTCCAGAGAAGAAGGCGTACAACGATTTGAAAAAATTGCCGGCTTTTTGGAAGAAGCAGATCGTTTTCACGGTGCCTGGCCACATTGGATGGATGGAAAAACAGGGAAAGTAGTTCCCTTTGGGGAGAAAGATAACGGCGGCGATTTGGTTGAAACCTCTTTTCTTGCACAAGGATTAATCTGTGTTCAGGAATACTTTAAAACCGGATCAGAAAGAGAAAAACAATTAAGCGAAAGAATTAAAACCCTTTGGCATGACATAGAATTTAACTGGTACGAGAAAGACGGCAGTGATGTACTTTACTGGCATTGGTCTCCAAACTATGCCTGGCAAATGAATTTTCCCTTGGAAGGCTACAATGAATGTTTAATCACGTACATCACAGGAGCCTCATCTCCTAACTATTCCATCAAAGCCGATACCTATCACAAAGGTTGGGCCCGAAATGGTGACATTGTTCAGCCTAGTTCAAAATACGGATACACATTGGATCTAAAACACAATGGCAATCCTTCAGCAGGCGGACCTTTGTTTTGGGCACACTATTCCTATTTGGGCTTTAATCCAAGCATCAGTTCCGATAAATATGCCAACTATTGGGATATTAATGTTGCGCACACCATGATGAACCGTGCCTATTGCATTCAAAACCCTAAAAAGTTTGATGGATATGGCGAAAATCTATGGGGATTAACAGCCAGCTATTCCATAAAAGGCTATAGCGAATGGGAAGATGGTGGAGGAAGAGAACGAAATGATTTGATTGCAAGTGATCTCTATTTGGGTTATGCAGCTCATAATCCCGATAAAGACTATGGAATTATTTCGCCTACTGCAGCATTGTCATCCTTCCCTTATGCCCCGGAAGAGTGTATGAAAGTGGCTAAAAACATTTACTTCAATCTGGGAGACAAAGCCTTTGGTAAATATGGTCCATACGATGCTTTTAGTGTTGAACACAATTGGTATCCGAGAAGTTATTTAGCAATCGATCAGGGCCCTATTGTATGCATGATTGAGAACTACAGAACTGGTTTACTTTGGAATTTGTTCATGAATTGTCCGGAAGTTAAAGAAGGATTAAATAAGCTGGATTTTATCATTGAACAGTAAATCAGCAATCAAAAACACTTTAAAAAAATACGAATCCGTAAATCAAAATGAAAAAAATTAAAACTATATCTCTCGGATTGATCCTTTTTTTGAGTTTAGGCTACACTTATGCTCAAGACTTAAACCTGTATCAGAAAGCCAATTTTATTCTTGGCCAGGATAGCTTAAAATATCGCATCCTTTATCCGGAAAACATGGAAAAAGGGAAGACATATCCATTGGTAGTATTTCTTCACGGTTCCGGCGAAAGAGGGATTGACAACCAAAAGCAGTTGACTCATGGAGCAAAGCTTTTTCTGGATCAAACAAACCGAAATGAATATCCTTCTATTGTTATTTTTCCTCAGTGTCCCCCTGATAGTAAGTGGACACATCGATTAAAAGAAAAATCAGCAAAAGGAGACTTGATTTTTAAATTTCCTGCGGAATCAGGGCCAACAAAACCAGCCTATATGGTCGATCAGCTGGTAAATAAAATAGTACAGGAAGAGAATATCGACCCGAAGAGAATTTACATCATGGGCTTATCGATGGGAGGAATAGGAACGCTTGAGTTTTTATACCGTTGGCCGGATAAGTATACTGCCGCAGCTGTTATTTGCGGCGGACATAACCCGGAATTAGTCACAAAATATTCTCATGTTCCAATTTGGTTTTTCCATGGGGCCAAAGATGATGTTGTACCCCCCAAATATTCTCAACAGGTCTACGATGAACAAAAAAAATATAATGCGGAATCAAAATACACACTTTATCCAGAGGCCAATCACAATAGTTGGGATCAGGCATTTGCAGAACCTGATTTATTAAAGTGGCTCTTTGGCAAGAGTAAATAATTGATCACAGGAAAGCATCCAAACAAAAAAAAAGCGATTACAGTTAATTAAAAATTACAATGAAAATGATTCTAAAAATGAAAACAAAGCTTACACTATTCATCCTATTGGTATCCATTGCAATGTTTTCATGCAATACATCCAAATCGAAATACAAGAGTTACAGCGGCGATGCCAAAATTGAACGAAAAGTTGATTCTGTTCTCTCATTAATGACATTGGAGGAGAAAATTGGACAAATGACTCAGTTTTCAGGAAGAGGGGATATAACAGGACCAGCAATGCAAAATGAGATTATGCCCTATCTTAAAAAAGGTTTGGTAGGAAGTATGTTTAACGAAGCAACTGTTGAAAAAGTAAGAACACTTCAGGAGGCCGCTTTGTCGGAATCAAGACTAAAAATTCCTGTACTTTTTGGATACGATGTAATTCACGGCTTTAGAACCATATTTCCGATGTCGCTTGCAGAATCATGTTCCTGGGATCTTGATTTAATAAAAGAAAGTGCCCGGATAGCTGCAACAGAAGCTGCCGCCGAGGGCATTTCATGGACCTTTGCACCCATGGTTGACATTGCCAGAGATGCACGCTGGGGTCGCGTAATGGAAGGCGCCGGAGAAGATGTTTATCTTGGAAAACTGGTTGCCATAGCAAGAGTTAAAGGTTTTCAGGGCGAAGGCTGGAAAGATTTAAAATCGACCAATACGGTGTTGGCCTGTGCCAAGCATTTTGCTGCATACGGAGCTGCAGAAGCTGGTCGTGACTACAATACAGCTGAAATTTCGGAACGTACTCTAAATGAAATCTATCTTCCTCCTTTCAAAGCTGCCAAAGATGCCGGCGTAGCTACGTTCATGACTGCTTTTAACGAAATTGGCGGTGTGCCATGTACTGCGAGCAAATATTTATACAAAGATATTCTTAGAGACCGATGGGACTTTAGAGGCTTCGTAGTTACCGACTATACTGCAATTAACGAATTGGTAGAACACGGTATTGCAAAAGACGAAGCTCAGGCTGCAGAACTGGCCGTAAACGCCGGAATTGACATGGATATGACAGGTGGTGTTTACCTGGAGCACCTAAAAGCTCAGGTTGAAGCCGGAAAAGTAAGTGTGGAAAGCATAGATATCGCGGTGCGTCGAATTCTGGAAATGAAATTCCTGCTTGGCCTTTTCGATGATCCTTATCGATATATGGATGAAGCCAGACAGGAATCAACCCGAATGAGACCGGAATTTCTGGCATCAGCAAGAAATATTGCGAAAAGATCAGTTGTTTTATTGAAAAACGAAAACATATTTCCAATTGATAAATCTTCAGGAAAAACGGTCGCTTTAATCGGTCCCATGATTAAAAACCAGACCAGCTTAAATGGTGAATGGGCTGGCCGCGGAGATAGAAACCAAAGTGTTTCTTTGTTCGATGGCTTACAAGAAAAATACAAAGGCTCAAATATTCAGTTTACCTATGCTCCCGCCTGCGGTTTAAAAGGAAACGATAAATCAGGATTTAAATCGGCATTACGTGTTGCGGGTAAAGCTGATCTTGTTCTTGTTGCCATGGGAGAAGATTTCAATTGGTCAGGCGAAGCTGCCTGCAGAACAAATATTCAACTACCAGGCGTTCAGCAGGATTTTCTAAAAGAGCTTAAAAAACTAAATAAACCAACAGGTTTAGTACTTATGAACGGACGTCCCCTGGATTTGTCATGGGAAAATGAGAATATGGATGCGGTTATGGAAGCCTGGTATTTGGGAACAACAGCAGGAGATGCTCTTGCCGACGTAATCTCGGGTGATTACAATCCATCCGGAAAGCTAACCTTATCATTTCCACGCAACATTGGTCAGGTTCCGATTTATTACAATGCTAAAAACACAGGTCGTCCAATCCCTAAGAATAATCCTGATGCAGATTATAAATCCACCTATATCGATGTTGAAAACTCCCCTCTTTATCCTTTTGGATACGGTTTAAGTTATACCACATTTTCGGTAAAAGATGTAAAATTAAATACGAATACTCTTAAGTCAGGAGAGCAATTAAGGGTAAATGCCACAATAAGCAACACTGGAGACGTTTACGGAGAAGAAGTGGTGCAACTGTATGTTCAGGATTTATACGGAAGCGTAACCCGTCCTGTGAAAGAATTAAAAGGATTTGAAAAAGTAGGATTAGAGCCGGGAGAAAGTAAAGAAATACAATTTACAATTTCGGAAGATGATTTGAAATTCTTCGATATTAACATGAATTTCCTTGCCGAGGATGGTGATTTTAAACTTTGGGTAAGTACTAATTCCTCCGACGAATCAAACGAACGTTCATTTAACTTTAAGCATTAGTGTATCAATAGTTAGTTTTATTAGTTATGGCGGTACAGTTTCTAAATTGTGCCGCTATTTTTTTGCTTTAAAGCCAACGAAAAATGAAATTCTCCCTCGTTAAAAACAAATATCAAAACTCATCTTCTAAAATAGTCCTTTTAGATTCAGAATAAAGTCAGACACCGGCATGGGCCGCTTGATTACAGTAAGAGCATAACAAGCCGCTATTTTAAGCTGTCCTGATATTTAATAGTATTATTTGTTGCCACCCAAAAGGCGAATTACCTCTTTCAGGATTTTATTTTCAGTAGTAAGCTTCTCTATTTGTGGATTGATTGGGTTTTCAATATTGAGCTCGCCGGCGAGTATCTTAAAAAAATTCACCTGAAGTATTTCACTAATCTTAGCCAGACGATCGGTTTGAATGTCTGGCTTTTTTAGGAGAAGACACAACCAAATGGCAGTGATATACAATTATATGGTTGGAGTACGCAGCCTCGTGGTACGAACACGTATCTCCATAGTAGGAACACTCTGTCTGGTGGTATGAACACGCAGTCCTGTAATAGGAACACTCTGTCTCGTGGCAATAACACCCAGTCCAGTGGTAGGAACATGCAGTCCCGCGGTGGTAATATACAGCTATACGGTAATAATATTAAATCACCAACAAAATTATGCCTTACAAGATGTTTCTTTTAGATTCAGATTCAAGTCATACCCTGGCATGGAAGGTTTGGTTATGGTCGGAACATGACTAGTTATACGAATGCAATGGCAACATCCGTTTATACAGTGGCACAATTGCACCGAAATATCCAATCTGTTCAATCAGCTGACAAATAAGTTAATACCTCATAATCACTTTGGTAAGATTTTCATCGGGTTCCAACTCCATTTTTTTTCGTAGTCTGTACCTGCTCACCTCCACACTTCGAACTGTAATTCCCAAAAGCATCGAAATTTCTTTCGAATTCATATTCATTTTCAAGAGGGAACACAATCGTAAATCCGCAGGGGTTAAATGCGGATAATCCTGCCTCAACTCATCGTAGAAACCACTTTGAGATGCGGCAAAATGTCGCTCAAAATCGTGCATGTCCTTTTTCTGAGTCAACTGTCCATTTATTACTTTCAGAATTTTATCGTAGTCGCGATTAGGGAAACGTCCTTCCAATTTCTTGAACATGATTTCCAATTCGCGTTTAATTGTATTAATAGATCTGTCCTTTTCGACAAGAGCATTAGCCGAAACAGATAATTTTCCCTGCAAATTATCCAATTCTTTCTGTAGAACATCATTCTGAAGCTGCTCTATTGTTGATTGGTTTTTCTTGTGCTGATCGGTATGCTTTTTCTCAATAATATAGGTCTGTTTATCCAAAATGCGCTTATTAAAGACAATTAATAACCCGACACAAACTACCAGAGATAAAATGATAACGACGACGCCTGTTTTTGAAGCAAACCAAGGAGGTAAAATCATAAATGGATATTCTACCACATTTGATCTGCTTCCATCAGAAAATAAGGCTCTTGCCTGATATACATATTCTCCGTGTGGTATATCATTTATTGCATTTACATTTTGTGTTTCTCCTTCAATCCAATCGTCGTAAAGATTTACGATACGGTACTGATAGGTTACATCATTTGGCCCGTAATTAACCGAATTAATAGTAAATTCGAGAGAATTATCCCGTTGTTTTAATTCCAAAACATTCTCATTTTTCAAAGGCAGTAAAATCCCCTTAGTATCAACACCCCTTTTTCCATTAACAACTTTAGTGATGACCAATGGCTGATGCCTGTATACATCATTTGATTCATTGGGAAGAATAGCGAAGCCATTTTCCAAACAAAGAACACTGGCATCTTTATTAATTGAAATATTCTGATACTTATCTGGAAATGAGAATTGTTTATCCAAGGTAAAAGCTCTTACAAAACTCATCGAATCCGATACATTACTCATGTAAACAGCTTCGTTATCGGTAATGGCCCAAAAATGGTTTTGATCAGCAATTACAATATTAACAGCCTTTTTAAAACGACCAAGAGTGTTATTCAACTTATCAAAAGATACCATACGATCCGTAAGATCATCGTAAGTATAAATCTTCTCTCCTGTTGTAACAACTACCCGACTATTAACGGTGAAAACATTCAACTGATATTCTGTTGGCAAACCTGATTCCAAACCAAAATACTTATTGGATACTACCTTTCTAAAATCATCAGATAGCTTCAAACGATTCAAGCCTTTAATTTCATGACTAATCCAAATATAACCTGCATGATCAACCTCAATAAAGCGACACGATCCCTCGAAACCATCAACGAAATGAGAAAAAACCCATTGCTCATTTTCTCTTTTAAACATCCTAATCTTAAAGTAGGTAGCCTCAATTAACCATTCCTGCCCGTTTTTTTCAATAATTTCAAAATCAGTACCTCCGATTGCTGTTGACAATGGATAAGAGTTTCCCTGATTTAGTTTGAAAATACCATTATTACTGCCACACAAGAGTTCTCCCCTTAAAATTTCCAATTTCCAAATATGCCCGGTAATTCCCTCTAAAAGAGATAATTCCCTAAAATCCAGATCGGCATAATCCTTTTCGAATTTTGAGCAAAGAACACCATTGTTTGTTCCAACATAAATATATCCATTGTGTTTTATTACAGAATAAATTGCAGATGGAGCATTGTCCATATCAATTTTATACTCAATGGTCGAATTTAAATCGACATAGGACAAGCCATTATCCATTCCCAGCCACAAGTCTCCCGAATGATCAAGAGCCATCCCCAAGACAGTATTGTTTTCTAATTTAGACTGTCGGTCAATGTGACTGAGAATTTCCCCATCATGGTTAATAATGTATAAACCACCCAATAACGTTCCTATTGCGTATGCATTATCACCAATGGAAACAGCAGAATTTACATCTTTTGAAGATAATACCTTATTGGCTTCACAATTCCATTTCTTAGTTTTTCCATCCTTTAAAATATGAAGTCCTGATTGCCCATCGCCAACAATAATACCTCGCTCGTTGGGTAAATAAAATCGGATGATTGCTTCTTTCGCAAAATCGGAATCATCAACAACTTTAATCTCCCCGGCTTCAATCTTACAAATTCCCCGACCACTAACTCTTGAATAGACTGTATCATTTACCTTTCCTAAAAACATCAGTTCACCTCCCGGCGCTACAGACCCTACTTCTTCTGTTGCAGTATTGTATATAAAAAGTGTTGGGAACGACTGGAATAGAATTTCTTTTCCGCTCTTAACAATAGACCATATTCTCTCACTGGAAAAACTATAATCTTTTAGATTTTCGGCTAATGAATGATAATTTAGAACGCCTACACTATCCCTCTTCCAATATCCAAAATCTTCGTAGCACCCGGAATATAATCTCTGGCTCTCCTGATCAAATAGTAATGCGCGAATTGCCGATTTAGATCTGTGCTGATGTAAAACCCAATCTTTCCCGTTGTATTCAAGAACACCACCACTATTCCCAAAATAAGCCCTTCCAAGCTCATCAAATTCGACGGCCCAATTCTGGCTCATTGCCTGATACTCACTTCGATCGTGATTGATGACGAAAATCCCAATCGGGTTTTCGATTGCGGAAATAAGATTCGTCTGAAAAAATAAAAATAAAAGAAGAATTAAATTGGCAGGTTTCATAGTTGCAATTCGATCTGGTTCCCTGCAAATATAAAAAAATCAGGCAGGATATTACCTGATTTAGTAGCTCTTGCACCAAATAGTAAAGAAAAATGAAATTATAAAATCAAACTACTTTTCAACTAGATGTTAAAAGAAAGCTTGATTAAAAATATAAGAATCGTACTATTTTAAATTTCGTCGAAAGTTTTTGCCGAATCCTCACACAAATTAAGCAAGGTTTGTAATTCAGCTTTAGTAAATGAACGATACTTCCCAACTCTTAAATTACCTAACGAAATATTCATAATCCGAAGTCTCTTCAGCCCTTTTACCTCGTACTCCAGATAATCACACATTCTGCGAATTTGTCTATTCAAGCCTTGGGTAAGTATTATCTTAAATGTAAAATCATCTACTCTCCAAACTTTACATTCCTTAGTCACGGTATCCAGAACAGGAACACCGTTGCCCATTCGTCTAATAAAATCGGAAGTAATTCTTTTGTTCACCCGAACAAGATATTCCTTTTCGTGATTGTTACGCGACCGAAGTATTTTATTCACAATATCGCCATCATTGGTCAAAAAAATAAGACCTTCACTTGGTTTATCTAATCTCCCAATAGGGAAAATTCGTTCTGGATAATTAAGGTAAGTAATAATATTCCCTTTAATCTGAGTATCGGTTGTACAAGTGATACCAATTGGTTTGTTAAATGCCAAATAGATATTTTCGACTTGCTTGGTAATGAGTTGGCCCTTTACCTTGATGGTATCCTCGTTGGAAACCTTTACACCTAAATCAGCGGTTGTTCCGTTCACCTGAACCAGTCCACTCTCAATCAGCTTATCGGCCTCTCTTCGTGAACAATAACCTGTTTCTGCAATCGCCTTATTTAGTCGTTTTAATTCCATTTCTTATCTGCTTCCATCCAATTGAAACGCAAAATTACAGGAATAAATCAAATATCTGCTATAATCTTACTTTTCTTGATAAAAGCACAACTTTATTAATTACAAAAAAATTATTCTTCGACTATTGAAAGACGATTGGTTTCCACATGATAAAACAAAGGAGCAACTGTAATTTTCGGATATTTTAAACGTAGTCTCTGCGCTTCGCTGACAACAAATTCTATTTCATTTCCAATTTCATACATAGGAGCGAAATTGGTAAAATGTTCTTCAGCTCTTTCCGCAGTCCAACCTGCAGATTCAACCAACCCTCGAATAAACTCCGGTTTTCTGGAATGCAGATTTACCATCCCACAGTTATCGTGACCAATGAGTGCAATGTGCTTGATTTTACCTACTGAAATAGCATAGGAGACTTTAAACTCACTGTATCTTAAGTTAGCACCACCTGATCGAATGATGTAAGAGAAATTTTCAGGAATATGCAGATGTTTTCGATTATCCATGCACATGCCAACCAAGAGTTGAGCCTCAGAATAAGTCGCAAATGGGCGGTCTAAATTATGGAATTCAAGAAGTAAGCCGATCGGTGTATGACGATATTTAGGTAAGATATCCTCAACACAATTAATAGGTAATAGTTGATTCATGGTTATAATTAAAATTTCTGTTCCACATAAAATTCATCATTTTACGGTGGTGTGGTTTTAGAATGATTCTAAAGATAAGCAAATGATTTTTCTATACAAATTAGATCTATCAGGAAGAGATTTATTCGATCGGATAATTTTCCAACTGTCCCCATTCCGCCCACGAACCATCGTAAAGGTATGTTTCATTTTCCCGAACCAATTCGCAAGCCAAAAGACCAATACAGGCGCTTACACCCGATCCACAACAAAAAACCAAGGGTTTATTCTTTACGGATAAGGATTCAAAAATCTCATTCAATTCATTTTCCGGCAGAAACATTCCATTGGCCAATACTTCATCAAAAGGAAGATTAATGGATTTAGGAATATGACCCGATTTCAAATTTTCACGTGGTTCGGGAACTCTGCCAAAAAAACGATCTTCGGAGCGAACATCAATTACAAAGCTATGTTCAGTATTAATATTTTCAAGGATATGTTCTGCATTCAACACCCGTTTCGAATTAAAACTGGCCTGAAAATCGCCCAATTCCACTTCTTTAGACTCCTTCGTTTCAACTTCACAATTTTCTTTAATCCAAGCAGGTAAACCCCCATTCAAAACAGTAACATTTTTATGTCCCATCACTTTAAACAGCCACCAAACCCTCGGACTTGAATAGGTTCCTAAATTATCGTAAACGACTATCTCACTGTTTTTATTGATGCCTAACTTCCTGCACTCCCTTGTAAAGCGCTCCGGACTGGGAATCATATTTGAAATTGGATGATCTGAATCGCAAAAGGCATTTTTCAGATCGAAAAAGCGTGCATTTACAATTTGAATACCTTCATATTCAGATTTCAAACCGGCTTTATTATCTTTAAGACTTGCATCAAGAATAAGCAAATTGGAATGATGCAGATTTTGACTGAGCCACTTGACTGATACTACTGGTTTCAATTTGTTTTGAGTTTTCATGATGACTAAAAAATAGAAGATTCCGTTTCGCTGGTAAACAGCTCTAAAAATTTCATCCCCTTGCTCGAATTTCCTTTTTTATTCAATCTGGGACTCCAAACGGCAATGCAATATTGATTGGGAAGAATGGCAACAATTCCACCACCTACTCCACTCTTTCCCGGCAAACCAACTTTAAAAGAAAATTCACCAGCTTCATCATAAAAACCGCACAATTGCATTACAGCATTTACTCTTTTCGATTTACTTGAACTTAAAAACTTTTCGTTAGTTATGGGATCTTTACCATACGAAGCCAAAAATAGAAATGTTCTGGCCAGTTCGCTGCAAGTCATTTCAATGGAACACAAATTGAAATAAAAGTCTAAAACAGTATCAATATCATTATGAATATTCCCAAAATCCTTCATCAAATTAATCAGTGAAGCATTTCTATAGCCTGTCGATTTTTCAGATTCCGCAATGCGAGAACAATATTCAAGCTTGGAATTACCTGATAGACTTCTTACAAAATGCAAAAACTCTTCTTTCGGATTTTCCAGGTGCTCTACCAAAACATCGCAAATAACTAATGCTCCGGCATTGATAAAAGGATTTCGAGGAATCCCTTGATCATACTCCAACTGAACTAAGGAATTAAAAGGAGTACCAGATGGTTCAACCCCCACTCTTTTCCACAAATCCTCATCGACTAATTTATAAGCCATCACCAATGACAGAACCTTTGAAATACTCTGAATAGAGAACTTTTCTTCGGAATCGCCTATGCTAAAATTCTGGTTGGTATTTGTAATTAAGTGAACTCCAAATTTACTTGGATCAACATCCCGAAGTTCCGGAATATAAGACGCAGGACTCCCTGAATCCTTAAATCCATCCATCTTTTTTAATACCTCAACAAATATCTTTTGATAATCCATAAACCTGTCGATTAAGTTGGCTTAAAGTTACATTTTGAACTGTAAAATCCCAGCAATTCAAAAAAAGATTATAACCGTCCGTTCTCTAAACGAATACCATTTTGGGTAATTAGAAAGCCATGATGATGCCGATCCTTGATTTTAGAGAGAGAGCTCATAGCCCGTTCAAAGTATCGGAAAACACCCCTGCAAATATTTGCAAATAAATGCGGCCACTAATCGATTCAATCAGCATAACACAATCGTATTCTCTCAAGAAACACAATAATCGTCGTTATTTTATGATGAAACGAACACAATCGCAAATTGGTTTCAAAGCCAGCCAGAACATCATCTTTTTTGTTTGGAGATAAGCTGGCGCAAGCCAGGCAATCAAAAATAAGTTTGGTGAGCATCTGGCGCAAGCCCAATGTCATTAAGTTAAGCCATTCCTACAAAGCATTTCTTTGATTTTTAGTCACTTTTGGGGTAACTCTATTTCTATATTTATCTTTGTGTCTTTCATATTTTCTATTGGGTCTAATAGGAATCAAATGATTCCTGAAAATATCTTTGATTTCTGTAAATACTTCATCAATATCTTTTTTTGAAAGGAATAATTCTACGATACGATCTTTTAAAAATCCATACGATAAGTTGGCATTTACTTTGTATTTGTATTTTGTGGTTTGATCTTCCTGTAATTCTTCATTCAACTCTGCTACCAAAAGAGTTTGAATATTTGCAATGAATAAAGCCGCATAAAAATCCTGTTGAATACATTGATCTGAATAACCGGAAAACAATTCTAATTTTATCTTATTTTTTAATTCATCATAGAAATTTTCCACTCCCCATCGTTTAAAATACAAATCTTTGAAAATACCAGTGGGATAAGATTTACTGCACAATAAAGTTGTCATTAACAGCTCTATTGTTCCATCAGGAAGATCTACTCTTATCAATCTTACTTTTACAGAATCATTTTTTGAATAGCTCTTATTTTTCAGAGATACATTCTTGCCTGGTTTCATGTCAATAACACTTGAATATTTATCACTTTCAATGAAATCTTTGGTCGCTTGACTAAAACCAACTTTTACTCGAATCAAACAATCAATTTCTAATTGTAAATGTTCATAAATCAAATCGAAAGAAGGATATCCTCTATCGTAAATAACCAAATCACCGTTTTTGGCATATTGTAAATGTTCTATAGCTAACGATTTTTCACCTGTTGACAAAGCTGCCATTTTTCCGTCAATCACGTAATTGTTTAACACATCATACAGAACAGACATTCGGGCTTGAGCAACTGTTGTTTCTGTCTGATTTTTTGTAGCTCCATAGATAGCCCTTAACTCTTTTGTATCAGGTAAGGATATTCTTGTTCCATCAACGGCTAGTAGTCGAAAACCTTTCCATAATTTAACAGATTCGTCATTGTCTGCATAGAACTCAGATATTAATACCTGAGAAAGTTCTTCAAATACCAGAGGATTAATCTTCTTGCGGCATTGCACAAATGCACTTTTTGAGAATGCTTTTATTTTAACATTCTTAACAAAGTTAAAAACCTCCAAAGCCAGACTTTTGCGTAAAAAATTCATCATAAAAAGTAATGTGATTGAGAATGTTAAGACTCTATCTCTGGTAAAATCCTTATCATCCATTCGAAACTTGAATTTTAATTGTTCCGAAAGTAAATGTTCTCGAATTATTTCAACAATAAATTTAGTAGTTTTTTTTTCATCATAATAACTATCTGAATACTATATAAATATAGTGAAAAAACAGCGTAAACCCTAGGTGTTTGCGCTGTTTTTCAGCACTTTACATCCTTAACTTAATGACATTG
>JAQBBZ010000407.1:0-12633 GCA_032125735.1 Labilibaculum sp. | reverse complement strand
AGTAAAAAACAATTCCGCTTTTAAATTGCCGTTGGCATGAAAGCGTTTCATCTCACCAATAGGGTAATTGTCTTTAAAAGTTCCGGAATAGATAAGCTCGCCATTGGCTTGCTTTTTTTCCCATATTCCTTGTTTGTTTCCCTGTTCGTCGGTTTGATTAATTTGCTGCGCAAAATTTAACAGAGGCAAAACAATAAAGGCCAGTAATAGTACTTTTTTCGTCATCTTATTTTTATTGGGTCTATACAAAACTACTAAAAGATTGGTTGATGCTAAAAAAAACAGACGGGTTTTCCCATCAAAATCAAGACCTTTTAATGAGTCGGTTTGAAAACATGTTGTACATCATTTTTAAAATTTTTTCGATAGTGCTGATTTTTTGTATTTTATGAGTCTGAAATGATCCGACTTAGTGATATTATGTAATCAATTTCACTCCGTTTTTTTTCAGATGGTATGATCTGCTGTTTGTGACAAATTCTGTTAGTGGTGCAACAGAATAATGGCAATCAATTAAGTATTAAAACATAAGCATAACGAACAAAATTGGTGGTATGGAAACAATTGATTTTCCTTTTAGTTTTGATGAAATGCCCGTTGCGGCAAAATTCTTATTGGATTCTTACTCCAGAGACATGGACGATTTTAATAAAGTCTATCCGATATTCGATGAAAATTTCAAAAATCGAGTAAGTGAGCAAATTCAGCGGGCAAAAGAATATGTGTGCTGTGGTGCCGAAGGTGCAAAAATACAAACACTGCGTTTTGGTATTTATAAACGAATAGAATCTTTGAACAACATGATACTTGAAGTTCAGGATAATTTTCCGATATCTCGGATTAAAGAATTCGATAATATTGTAGAAATTATTGAAAAGAAGGATTTGACCTCTATTTTGGCTATTATTCCTGATTTTGTTATTCAACTAGAAGAGAATATTCCAAGACTAAATGCAGAGGTGACTCAAACGATTATCGATCGGATATTGACTCTTTTTCAGGTTCTGAAATTAGATAAAATAGAACTCAATCGTTTACTTAATTCAAGAGGACTGCTAAAGGAAGAAGTTTTTCGATGTTTAAACCATTTGTGGGCAACCATGCAGGATATTATGGAAATAGGCCAAGACCTTTACAGACTATCAGATCCTATGAAGTGTGTGGAATATGAGTCGAATTATTTAAAAATGAAAGTGAAAAGTTTTTGGATGCATACCAATGAGGATTTGGTGAGCTTATAATTTCAAAATCAGTATATCTGTTTCGTAGTAAAAGCCCATTTTGATCATTCAAAACGGGCTTTTGTACTCTGTTAACAGCTTTTTTTATGTGTCAAAAAAGTGTTTGATTCGTTAAAGGAATGAAGCACTAAAAAATATGCTCTCACTACCTAATTTGGTGCCGGCATCACCTATCTTACTACTCACACCACCAAATTTGGTGGTGCAGGCATTAAAATACATACTAAGAGCACCAAATTTAGTATCCTACCCACCTAATTAGGTGCCCTCACTATCTAATTTACTGTCAGCAGCACCAAATTTAGTGCTTCGCGCATATATCGAATATTTTAGCCCTTCAAATTTACACATGTCTTGCCCTGATTAGCTAAATAAAGCATACAATATTATCCTTTATTTAGTCTGTAATGCCATGCGAAATATCATTATTAATGATTTGTTTGGAGATTATTGTTTTGTAGTTTCTGGAGTTGAAACGAATTTAATTTTTGTTATCCCTCCAATAGGGTAGGACAACAGCAACTTTGATAAGATATAGTTGAAATAACAACAATATGCTTGTTATAAATAATTAGTACCAATGAAATAAAATACGCAACAATGATATTAAAAGATATACTTTTGGAGTTGATAGGCAATGCCAAAATAACCTTAACGATTCACTGCAATTTATTAAAATGAACAAGATTCTTTCAAGGACTAAGAAAATATGCTGGAAGCTTATTCTTTGGTTTGTTGCTGTAAGTATTGCTTCTGTTATCCTGTTTAGATGGGTTCCGGTAGTTATAACTCCCCTAATGCTCATTCGTTGTGTAGAGGAGAAAATGGAAGGGAAAGAAATGAAATTGAGTAAAACATGGAAACCCTTAACGGAAATTTCTCTCGATTTGCAATTGGCGGTTGTTTGCTCCGAAGATCAGAATTTTTTGAAGCACAATGGGTTTGATTTTAATCAGATAAAAAAAGCGTTGGAGAATAATAGAAAAAGTAAAAGAAAACGTGGAGCAAGCACCATAAGTCAACAAGTAGCTAAGAATGTTTTTTTATGGGATGGTAGAAATTGGATAAGAAAAGGTTTTGAGGTGTATTTTACCTTTTTGGTGGAAACCTTTTGGAGCAAACAACGCATCATGGAAGTTTATTTAAATGTGATAGAAATGGGCGATGGCATTTATGGAGCAGAGGCTGCAGCACACGAGTATTTTAATACCACAGCCCTGAAAATCAGCAAACGGCAAGCGGCTATTATTGCAGTTATTCTGCCTAGCCCATTAAAGTACAATGCCAAAAAACCCTCAGCATTTTTAGAGTCTAGAATTAATTGGACTTTGCAACAAATGCAGTTTTGGGGTGGGAAATTGCACTACAACAAAGAGAAGTAAAACACAATGATTAACATCTTAGAATAATCAGAAGGAGTAATTTATAATTAAGAATTATATAAAAAGAACTAAAATGATTTTATCCTCTAGGGTAAATCTACACAAGGGATTGAGTATATCAGTACAATGAACCACGGAATTAGAAGATTCCCTGTAGAAGATAAGCAAGTTTAAAAGAATAATAATTAGTTAATAAACATCGTATGGATATAATAATTAATGGCAAGCGGGTTGACAAATCTCAAATTCTATTTTATTTAGAAAATGAGCAAAAGATCGTAGCTATAAAATTCATTAAAGATCGAACAAATATCGGTTTACAAGAATGTAAAGAAATTGTCGATAATTTAGAATTAAATCCAGACTATTATGATGGGGAAGAGCAAATTATAGAAATAAACCGCGATTTTTATGAGGATGAAACATCTGATTTGAAACAGGATTCTGTCGAATATTTTAAAAAGCAGGAAGTGACAAAAACTCGCAGAGGGAACTACCTAAAGGATAAGGCTGATACAAAATACGATGCTTACATCATTTTATTTATCGTGTTTGTTGTGATTGTAACAGGATACATATTTTTCAATAAATAATTACGATTTGAGCTTATGGGAATTAGGTGATTAAAAAAAAATACAGATAACTTTTTTTTCCCGGAATATAGGTTGTCGTAAAGCTTACTAAAGAATCCATTGTGCTGGAGAGCAATATCCAATAAAAAATGGCGGTCAAATTAATTGACCGCCATTTTGATTTTATTTGAAGTTGAATTACTTCACTTCTTCGAAGTCTACATCAGTAACTTCATCATTTTGTTTTGCACCAGCGTTAGCATGAGCTTCTTCACCAGCTTGTCCGGCCTGAGCATTATACATATCCTGAGAAGCTGCTTGGAAAACAGTGTTTAACTCTTCAACTGCTGCATTACATGCATTAGTATCCTGAGCAGATTTCAAATTATGCATGTGAAATTTTGAATAGCTAAAATGACATTGATGAGTCGGTTTACGCTTTTTTATGTCCTTTTCTCTTTAGCAGCCTATTGATGATGTGCTTGGTACAATAGAAGATTTAACCATTTGTTTTTAGATAAAAAGCCAAAGTATCTCGGTGGAAGAAAGGCTTTTAACAGAACGCTAGGTATGCATATTAATTTAACTCGCGAAATAAATCAAAATGTAAAAAAATACAATGTCAAAAAAAAAATGCACTTGAATGTTAATTGTATCTATTTTAGCTTGTTAGGGGGTGTAGGAATCCGGGCTTGCAAGTATTATTGAATTACTTTTTGTACATTTGGTTTGATGTAAATATATTTATATGTCTGCAATTAATCGTAAACCACTTAAAGAAGCTATCCTTTTGACTGCTTTGTTTGTGTTTTTTTTAATACCTTTTTTTTCATATTCTCAGAAATTAGAGATAACAGAAAAAGAAAATGCCTGGCTCGAAAAACATAAGGATAGTTTGTTTTTCTCGTTGGAATGTAATTATGCTCCTTTTATCTTTGTGGGAGAAAATGATGTTCCACAAGGACTATATATTGACCTGACTGAAGAAATTGAAAAAATATTAGACATCCAATTCATCTATCAAAAATGTGATAATCTTCCCAATAATCTTCTAAAAATTAAAAATCAGGAAACGGATTTAGTGTCTGCTGTTAAGATTACTTCGAGCCGAAAAACTTACATGTTATTTTCGGAACCTTTTATTGAAATACCAACCGTTATTGTTTGTTCTGAACGAATCCGTGACAAATTGCTTTTAAAAGATTTAGGGCCGTATAGTGTTGCAGTAGGTTCAGAAAGCAGTTTGTTTTTCTTTATGAAAGCTAATTTTCCGAATTATCAGATCACTACTTATAATACTGAATTTGAATGTCTGGATAATTTAGTGTTGGGGAAAACTGATATCGTTTTAACGGATGCTGCCAGTTATACCTATTTTAAAAGCAAGTACAATGCCGATAATCTCAAAGTTACCAGCGTAATTCCTTTTTCATACAATCTGGCTTATGGTGCTTCATTAAAAAACGGCACTTTAATCAATATAATAAATAAAGCTTTTACTCAAATACCACCCTCCAGAAAAGAAGAATTATTAAACAAATGGATTAAACTGGATATTGTTAAAACCTATAATTTCAGAAATGCGATTATTTTTATAATCTCCTTTTTTGTTTTAATATTAATTGTTCTGGCACTAGTATTTGCTTGGAATAGAACACTAAATAAACGAATTAATAAAAAAACAAAACAATTAAGAGATGAACTTTTTCGAAGGCGAAAATCTGAAGAAAATTTATTGCATTTAAATGAAGAATTAAAAATTTCAAAAGAAAAAGCTGAAGAAAGTGACAAACTAAAAACAGCATTCTTGCGAAACCTTTCGCATGAGATTAGAACTCCTATGAATGGAATTTTAGGATTTTCAACTCTGCTAAAAGAACCTGACCTTTCATCAGAAGACAGGGATAAGTATATCGATATTGTTCTGTCAAAAGGTAATTATCTTATAGCGATTCTCGAGGACATTATTGAGATGGCTCAACTTGAAACCGGACAAATTTCTGTGACTCACGAAATTATCGATCTAAATACACTATGCAAAGATTTGGTTCGTGAATTACCCATGATTATTCCTCAAGGAAAAAATCTGGAACTCGTTCTTGAAAAAACAATTCATGAAGACAAGTCAATTATCAAAACGGATATATTAAAAATCAGGCAAATACTTATAAATTTAATTTCAAATGCTATTAAATATACGCCGGAAGGGAAAATATGGATTGGTTGCGAATTAATGGACGACAAGACTATCCTCTTCTACGTGAAAGATACAGGTCTGGGAATTGATAAAAAATATCAATCAATAATTTTTGAACGGTTTACGCAAGTTGATACAAACGAAAGGATATTCCAAAGTGGTTCAGGATTGGGTTTGGCAATTTCAAAATTATATTTAGACATGCTTGGAGGCACAATTTGGGTAGATTCAGCCATAGGGGAAGGTTCTCAGTTTTATTTTACAATACCTTACATAAAAGCATCAAACATACCTTCTGAATCGACTTCTGACCATTATCGGAAATTGCATACAGACTCTTCTCAAACTATACTTATAGCTGAAGATGATGAAATAAATCTTGAATTCATTACAAATGTACTATCAGCCATAAATATTAATTTGGTTCAGGCAAGAAATGGTATAGAAGCTGTTGAAGCCTGCCAAAAAAACTCATTCATAAACATCGTTCTGATGGATATAAAAATGCCTGTAATGGATGGTTATGAAGCCACAAAACTAATTAAACAATTACGACCTCAAATTAAAATTATTGCACAGACAGCTTACGCTTTAAAAGATGATAAATTAAAAATAATTTCTTCCGGTTTTGATGGATACATTTCAAAGCCCATTGATAAAATTAAATTACTAACTCTAGTTCAAGAGACACTTTATCAGATTAAGACCTAAATCTTTTTTTGTATTTCGTACTGAATCATTTTAAAGGTATTTCCTTTAGTGTGGGCAAGCAGATTTTTCACATTTTCGAAGAATAAAACTTTGGGTCTCATTTCGTAGATAAAATGGAGCATTCTAAAAAAATGATTTTCTCTGTTGTCACCAAAACCTTTTCTGTAGCCTGCCATCGAAAAAGGCTGACAAGGAAAACCACTGGCAAGCACATCTACTTTATTCAAGGTGCTAATATCAATTTTCATGATATCGCTTTCAATCAGTTTATGAGTAAAATTTTCACGATAGGGTGATACAGGTATTTTTATCGTATTCGTTGGTCCAGGAAACCTGAAATACAGAGTTTTTAAACCTCAGACAGATTTCGCCAACACCCTCATATAAACTCCCAACAGTAAATTTGTTCTTCATAAATCTGATAATTATAGTCTGCGGAAATAGGCAGTTTTTATTGAAAATGAGGTCTGAAACAGGATAAAGGAGAGTAGAGATAAGAATGAGTTAGCGGCATTCCTTAAATGAAATTAAGATTTGTTCGCAAATTATTGTGTCTCATGTTCTAACCGGCAAATATTTTTTTAAAGCGGTTTCCTTATAAATGAGTTAATCTTCACGAATAAAAAATGGCGGTCAAATTAATTGACCGCCATTTTGATTTTATTTGAAGTTGAATTACTTCACTTCCTCGAAGTCTACATCAGTAACTTCATCATTTTGTTTTGCACCAGCGTTAGCATGAGCTTCTTCACCAGCTTGTCCGGCTTGAGCATCTTGCGCCTGAGCATTATACATATCCTGAGAAGCTGCTTGGAAAACAGTGTTCAACTCTTCAACTGCTGCATTACATGCATCAGTATCCTGAGCTAGGTGAGCTGCTTTCAATTTGTTCAAAGCATCTTCGATAGGTTGCTTCTTGTCAGCAGGAAGTTTATCGCCGATTTCTTTCAACTGCTTTTCAGTCTGGAAAATCAAACTGTCAGCTTTGTTCAAAGCATCCACTTTTTCTTTTGCTGCATTATCAGCTACTGCGTTTTCTTTAGCTTCTTGTCTCATTCTTTCGATTTCTGCATCAGATAATCCCGATGAAGCTTCGATACGAATACTTTGCTCTTTTCCAGTTCCTTTGTCTTTAGCAGAAACATGTAGAATACCATTCGCATCAATATCAAAAGTAACTTCGATTTGAGGAATTCCACGTTGTGCAGGAGGAATGCTGTCTAAATGGAAACGACCAATTGTTTTGTTGCCATTAGCCATTGGACGCTCACCCTGAAGAATATGAATTTCTACAGAAGGCTGGTTGTCCGAAGCAGTTGTAAAAGTTTCAGTTTTCTTAGTAGGAATAGTTGTGTTCGACTCAATTAATCGGGTCATTACACTTCCCATTGTTTCAATACCTAATGAAAGAGGAGTAACATCTAAAAGAAGTACATCTGTAACATCACCAGAAAGAACACCACCTTGAATTGCTGCACCAACTGCAACAACCTCATCAGGATTAACTCCTTTTGAAGGAACTTTTCCAAAGAAATCTTCAACTAATTTCTGAATAGCAGGAATACGTGTAGATCCACCAACTAAAATTACTTCGTCAATTTCTGAAGTTGAAATACCAGCATCTTTAAGAGCTAATTTACATGGCTCAAGAACAGCTTGAATCAATTTATCAGACAATTGCTCGAATAGAGCACGAGATAATGATTTAACAAGGTGTTTAGGAATACCATCTACTGGCATAATATATGGCAAGTTGATTTCAGTACTGGTAGCACTGGAAAGTTCAACTTTAGCTTTTTCAGCAGCTTCTTTCAAACGCTGAAGAGCCATAGGATCTTTACGCAAGTCAATTCTTTCGTCAGCAAGGAATGATTCTGCCAACCAGTCAATAATCACCTGATCGAAATCATCACCACCAAGGTGAGTATCACCGTTAGTTGATTTTACTTCGAATACACCGTCACCTAATTCAAGAACAGAAATATCGAAAGTACCACCACCAAGGTCAAAAACAGCAATTTTCATATCGCGGTCTTTCTTATCAAGACCATATGCCAATGCAGCTGCTGTTGGCTCGTTAATAATACGTTTTACTACAAGACCAGCAATTTCACCAGCCTCTTTAGTAGCCTGACGTTGTGCGTCGTTGAAATAAGCAGGAACAGTAATTACTGCTTCAGTTACTTCTTGTCCTAAATAGTCTTCAGCAGTTTTCTTCATTTTTTGAAGAACCATTGCTGAAATCTCTTGTGCAGAATATTTACGATCATCGATAAGAACACGAGGTGTGTTGTTATCACCTTTGATTACATTATAAGGAACGCGACTAATTTCTTTAGTCACTTTATCGAATCCTTCTCCCATGAATCTCTTGATAGAAGAAATCGTTTTTGTTGGATTTGTAATAGCCTGACGTTTTGCAGGATCTCCAACTTTTCTTTCACCGTTTTCTATAAAAGCAACAATTGACGGAGTTGTTCTTTTACCTTCGCTGTTAGGAATAACAACAGGCTCGTTACCTTCCATTACAGAAACACAAGAGTTAGTAGTTCCTAAGTCAATTCCAATTATTTTACCCATTTTCAATATTTATTTATTGTTCTAAATTCTATTAATTGTTTGGGATGTTTGTTTCATCCGTTAGCATTTTATCAAAGCTTGTGCCATTACCTGTTTTGCCAAAAGAAATGTTATTCTGACACCGGCAGTCAATTTTATTTGCATTCTTATGACATATATTCTGCCAAAAAGACAGAATATGCATATTCTGAATTAAGAATTCAGTTTTGTCTGGAAATGAAGTTTTGGATTAATTTAAATTTTAAGCTTTTAGCTTTCTCTTTTTATCTTGTAGCTTTTACCTTATTTTATACCTTTGCGATTCAATATTCATTATTGTTGGCTAAATTTTTTTTACCAAACTAATTTTAAAAAAATGTCAATCCATAAAGCATCTGCTAAGAGAGTTACTACACATGTACTTTCAGAAATGAAATTGAAGGGCGAGAAAATTTCTATGCTTACTTCTTACGATTATTCAATGGCAGTTATTGTTGATAGAGCGGGAATAGATGTAATTCTGGTTGGAGATTCGGCTTCCAACGTAATGGCTGGTCACGAAACAACTTTACCAATTACATTGGATCAGATGATTTATCATGGAGCATCGGTTGTAAGAGCCGTTCAAAGAGCACTGGTAGTTGTCGATCTTCCTTTCGGAACTTACCAGGGAAATTCAAAAGAAGCTTTGAATTCTTCCATTCGAATCATGAAAGAGGCAAGTGCTGATGCCGTAAAGTTGGAAGGTGGCCGTGAAGTTTTGGAATCGGTGAATCGAATTCTATCTGCAGGAATTCCTGTAATGGGACATTTGGGACTAACACCACAGTCTATCCACAAATTTGGAACTTATGCTGTTCGTGCCAAAGAGGAAGAAGAAGCTAATAAATTGATTGAAGATGCTAAAATGCTTGAGGAAGCTGGGTGTTTTGCACTTGTTTTGGAAAAAATACCTGCAGCATTAGCCACTAAAGTTGCACAGAGTATTGCCATTCCCGTTATTGGAATTGGTGCTGGTGGCGGTGTTGATGGTCAAGTTTTGGTACTTCATGATATGTTGGGAATCACTCAGGGATTTTCACCTCGTTTCTTACGCAGATATCACAATTTGTTTGCTGAAATACAAGGAGCTGTAGAGACTTATATCAGTGATGTGCAATCAAAAGATTTCCCGAACGAGAAAGAGCAGTATTAAAGTACAATTAGCCAGAATAAAGTACAAAGCATCAAGTCTCAATCTGAATGACTAGGTATCAAGTCTTTTTTCTTATCTTTGCGCGCTTTCATTTGAAAATTAAATAAATAAGGACTATCAATGGCGAAAGATCAATTGGATATATTATTCGAAGACAATCATATAATTGCAATAAATAAAAGGTGCGGTGATATTGTACAGGGTGACAAATCGGGCGATGAACCTTTAAGTGAAAAGGTAAAAGCCTATATTAAGGAGAAGTACAACAAACCCGGAGATGTTTTTTTAGGTGTGCCACATCGTATCGACAGACCAGTTAGTGGTGTTATTGTGTTTGCTAAAACCAGTAAGGCTTTAACTCGTTTAAGTCTGATGTTTCAACAAAAGGATAAAGAAATCAGTAAAATATACTGGGCAATTGTTCAGAAATGTCCAAGATTGGAAGAAGAAACATTAACTCACTTCTTGTTGAAAAACGAGGAGAAGAACAAATCCAATGTGTACGACAGATTAAGACATGGAGCAAAGGAAGCAAGTTTGGAATATAAGTTAATGACTCGTACTCAGAACTATTTTATGCTCGAGGTTAAATTGCATACCGGGCGTCATCATCAGATTCGTGCACAGCTGGCCAAAATTGGGGTTCCAATTCGTGGCGATTTAAAGTACGGAGCACCTCGCTCTAAAACAGGTGGTGGAATTGGTTTGCACGCAAGAGAAATATCATTCTTACATCCAGTAAAGCAAGAGCTTATTCGAATTGTTGCTCCAGTTCCTAAGAATGATAATCTTTGGAAAGAACTTCAGAATCAGTTATAAATAAGTAATCTTTTCTTTAAAATATAATGGCTAAATCATCAGCACTTTCTGAAGATTTAGCCATTTTTTATTTTCCATCAAGCATTTCTTTCTCAAAATACAAGGGAAGCATTTCTTTTATCGTTTCAACAATTCTAATTTTTTTCTCACCAAATAAAATCAATTTAATGGGCTGATTAAATCTGTCTTCCGTTTCAAGCAATACCTGTCTGCAAGAGCCACATGGAGGAATTGGGTTGTCTGAAAATTCACCATTGGTACGAGCAGTAATCGCAATTGCGGTAACCGCTACATCAGGATATTTAGAATTGGCATAAAACATGGCAACACGTTCGGCACACAAGCCTGACGGATAAGCCGAATTCTCCTGATTATTTCCTTGAATGATTTCCTTGTTTTCGAGCAGAATGGCTGCCCCAACGCTAAATTTTGAATAGGGAGAATAGGATCGATGAGCTGCTTCTTTGGCATTTTTCACCAATTCTTGTTCTTCCAGCGGTAATTCATTTACCGAATTATATTCGAATACAGTTGTAATTATTTGAGTTTTTTTCATTCTTTTTCAGTTTGTTCAGATTGTTTTAAAGGATGATCAGTATTCCCAATTTTCGGAAATGGAAGTCTATATCCATTTCAAATGACAATTAAATCAATACTTTCTGAAAATTAAACATTTTTTCAATAATTATAATAAACAAGTAAGAATAGGCGTTTCTAAACCTTAGAAACAAATTGTTCATTAAATTAATTGCTTAAAGTAACGGAGGATAAAAGGATTGTTATATTTTTATGGCTGTTCTGGGAATTGCGACGAATATATACATAAATAGATTGATTTCCCATTTTTTACACACGAATCAAAAAAATCTAAACTGAATGAAGAGAGTTTTTTTATATATCGTACTTAGTTTTGTTCTTGGTACATCCGTTTTTGCAAAAGGATTAACACGAAAAGAATACATTGAGAAATACAAGGATTTAGCCGTTCGGGAAATGCTACGAACAGGAATTCCGGCCAGTATCACTTTGGCTCAGGGTTTACTCGAATCCGGAAATGGAAATTCATTATTGGCTACAAAAGGAAATAATCATTTCGGTATTAAGTGTCACGACTGGACGGGGGCGAGCATGAATGTGGATGATGATAGTAAAAATGAATGTTTTCGGAAATATGATCATGCATATGATTCTTACAAAGATCATTCTCAGTTTTTAACAACACGTTCCCGTTATGCGTTTTTGTTTAAATATGATTCATTTGATTATAAGGGGTGGGCTCATGGTTTAAAAAAGGCTGGATATGCCACCGATCCTCAATATGCTCATCGGTTAATAAAGATTATTGATGAGGAGCAATTGCATAAATTGGATATAAAGGGTAAAGGTGATGATTTTATTGTTGAAAGACCTACAGGAACCGATTTGGCAGATATTGATTCTAATTTGGAAATTGATCCATTTGGTGCACGATTAGAAATTACCAATGGAATTCATTATATCATTACAAAAAAGGGCGATACATTTTTTAGCATTGAGCAGAGTTTAGGAGTTGATAGAAGAAAACTGTTGAAATATAATGATCTTCCTAAGAATTACATTTTGCAAGTCGATCAGAGATTATATCTGCATAACAAGCGAGGGAGAGCCGCTCGAGGATCTAATTTTCATAGGGTTGAGAAAGGAGAAAGCTTGTATAGTATTGCGCAGAAATATGGGGTTCGATTGAATAGAATTACCAAATTTAACGGTTTGGAAGAGGATTCTAAACTTAAGCTTGGAGAAAAAATCTGGCTGCGAAGTAAAAAGAGATAAGTAATTGAAATCCGGTTCGAAAGAATCGGATTTTGTTGACATGCAATTATTTGGATTGTTTTAATGTTGTATTACCTAATCATGAGTAAAAAAGTAAGAGAATAAACTTCTTTAATAAATCATAGTCAAAGTAAAACCTCCGGCT
>JAQBBZ010000406.1:0-11900 GCA_032125735.1 Labilibaculum sp. | reverse complement strand
TTTATTCTTGTATTTACCTAACTTGTTGTTTCCAATATTTTCAAAGAACTTGTGGTGGAGTAATGTCTGCATAATCCAGACCCTCCTGTTCTAAAATTTCATTCCTAATAAGACAGTCATTACTGTCTCTAAAAGCGAGTGCAAAGATAAAGAAATAAATCCTAAACTTGCAAATCTTTTTTCACTTTTTTTTTCAAGCTAATTTCACTCTAAACCCCATGTTTCCTAGTGGCCCGTGAGTTCGTTAACTCTTAAAGCGGGTGCAAAGATAATCGATTTAAATCCATATATCCTAATCCCAAAGCAAAAAAATTTCAAAAAAAAATAAACCCCAGTTTGTGTATCCTAAAAATCACTCCTTACAAACACCCTAACTGCAGCACACCTTCCGTTGAAAGCGGTGCAAAGATAAACGATTAAATAACCCACTTCCTAATCAAAATCAAAAGTATTTCGAAACATTAACTTAACTCACTGGTAACCTGAGTGAAAAATTTAAAGGTTTTTTAAAAACAGCGAATACTTGCTTGTGGTGTTTGGGAAAACATTATTCGCTAGTAATGCTGAATTGCTTCCATTAGGGATAGAAGCGATATCCTTTTTTCGAGGAACGAGATAAAAGATTTAGCGAATAGCCCGACCGATTACCTATATTAATAATAGGTAATTGGGAATGGCCTTACTAAAATCGAAATAATTACGCTTTTTAACTATCGTTCGGAAAAGATTTTATCGATATATATTATCTTCGTGCTACAAAACTATATTAACTCATTAATTCTCTCATGGTGACGAATCGTATTGTTATTATTCCAACTTACAACGAAAAAGAAAACATTGAAGCAATTGTAAGAAAGGTTTTTTCGCTGGATACCGCTTTTGACATTCTTATTATAGAAGATAACTCACCTGATGGGACTGCTGCAATTGTAAAAAGGCTACAAACTGAGTTCTCGAACTTACATATTATAGAACGTAAGGGTAAGCTTGGTTTGGGAACGGCTTATATTACCGGATTTAAATGGGCATTGGATCGCAAATACGAATATGTATTTGAAATGGATGCTGATTTTTCGCATAATCCGGAAGATTTAGTACACTTATACAAGGCTTGCTCGGAAAAAGGTGGCGATATGGCTATTGGTTCGCGCTACGTTTCTGGAGTAAATGTTGTAAATTGGCCTATGGGCAGAGTATTGATGTCGTATTTTGCCTCGAAATATGTTCGTTTTGTTACAGGAATGAAAATTCATGATGCTACTGCCGGTTTCAAATGCTATACAAGGAAAGTTTTAGAAACTCTTGATTTAGATAATATCCGATTTAAAGGATATGCTTTTCAGATTGAGATGAAATTTACAACATGGAAATATGGTTTCAACATTATTGAAGTACCTATTATTTTTACGGACAGAACGCAAGGAACCTCGAAAATGAGCGGTGGAATTTTTAATGAAGCTGTTTGGGGTGTGATAAAAATGAAGTTGAGAAGCTTCTTTACAAAATACGAACGATAGATTTTCACAGTACTATAACTAAGCAACCAAATGTCAAGTTATCTAATTAAAAATGCCTTAATTATTAATGAAGGTAAAAAGTTTGCCGGTAGTGTGCTGGTAAAAGATCAAAGGATTGAAGAGATTTTCACTTCGGAACCTGATGTTGTGGATGAGAATTGGACGGTTATTGATGCCGCGGGAAGAATACTGATTCCTGGAGTTATAGATGATCAGGTACATTTTCGGGATCCGGGAATGCCGCAAAAAGGTGACTTGTATACAGAATCGAGAGCTGCCGTTGCTGGTGGAACCACCTCGTTTATGGATATGCCCAATGTGAAACCACAAACTGTTACTCAGGAATTATTGGCTGAACGCTATAAACTGGGTGCGGAAAAATCGTTGGCGAATTACTCCTTTTATATGGGTGCCACGAATACGAACCTCGAGGAGATATTAAAAACTGATCCGAAAACGGTTTGTGGAATTAAAATATTTATGGGTTCATCGACCGGAAACATGCTGGTGGACGATATTGAAACGCTTTCGCAGATTTTTGAAAAATCGCCAATGTTGATTGCCACCCATTGTGAGGACTCTCCTACTATTGATAAAAATCAAGCGGAATATCAAGAAAAATTCGGTGATGAGATTCCTATGGAGTATCATGGTATTATAAGGAGTGCGGAAGCTTGCTACAAATCTTCATCGAAAGCGATTGAACTGGCGAAAAAATACAATACCCGTTTGCACATTCTGCATTTATCAAGTGCGATGGAGATGAATTTGTTTGATAATACGATCCCTGCAAAAGATAAAAGAATAACAGCTGAGGTTTGTGTTCACCATTTATGGTTTGATGATCGGGATTACAAAACGAAGAAATCGAGAATTAGATGGAACCCTGCAATTAAGACAAAGAAAGATCAGGATGCGCTTTGGGAAGCTCTTTTGGATGATCGGTTGGATGTAGTTGCTACTGATCATGCTCCTCATACTCCTGAAGAAAAAGATGGAAACTACATGCAAGCTGCCGGTGGTGGTCCTTTGGTTCAACATTCGCTAATAGCTATGATGGAACAAGCACGTCGGGGGAAAATTAGCATGGAAAAAGTTGTTGAAAAAATGTGTCACACTCCTGCTGAAATTTTCCAGGTTGAAAAACGTGGATTTATTCGCAAAGGATACTATGCTGATTTGGTTCTTTTAAAAGAAGACGACTGGACAGCTACCAACGCAAATTCTTTATACAAATGCGGATGGACTCCTTTTGATGGTGAGAAATTCCAATATAAAGTGGACAAAACCTTTGTAAATGGTCATTTGGCATACGATAATGGTGTGTTTGATGAGAATAAAAAAGGAATGAGATTGAGTTTTGAAAGGTAGAGATGAGATCTGAGAAAAAAGGCAAAAGTAAAAAGGTAAAAGGTGAAATTTTCAAAATATGAAACGTCCATGCCAAAGAGATTTTGACGCACAGGGGGATGATTATTCCAGCATGGTAAGTTCTCCCGATAAATTCGGGACAGGCTATATGGCAACTAAAAAACAAATTATAATCATATGCAATTTTACTATATGGTATTCATGAAGGCTTCGCCTTACGTATACGATCCCAAGGAATCGGGATTAAGTTGTGGGAATATTCTTTTGTAAATGTCGAGCATGGCTTCATATGCGCGTTTCCGTAATCTTTCAAGGGTAATGGTTGTTACCAAAATGGGACTCTAAATAAAAAGAGCCTGCTCTCTCCTCCCTCCAATCAGAAAACATTTCCTTGTCGGCTAATAATGTTACTAAAATTACTTGCAACTACTATTTTACAGGTGATATACACAAGCTGAAAAGAAGATTTGCACTGTTTGCAACTAGTAAACAGTGCAATTTTAGTTGACATGGCTGTTTTCAATTTACGAATGGATTGTTTGACTTCAGAAACAATCACTAACAAAACAGAAACGATCCATTTTGTTTTGGGCGAGGAAGTAGATTGTTTGGAATAAAGACCGGCGAAATTGGCCACTGCTCGCCCGAATTCGCCATACATTCGACCAAATTGCTGGTTGCCCGCCCAAAAACCTGAGCGTTCGCCCCGATCCATCAGAATGACAATAAAATTAAACTTTTCGGACACCCTTCAACAAAAGCCCCAGCTGGGAAACAAAAAAAAAGCAAGGAATTAGCCACCTGTAAATATCAAAATCCGAGCTTAGCACATCGGTATTATAAAAGGCCAAATCAGAGTTGATTTGGCCTTGTGTTTTCTTTTAAATCTACTTATTCACGGCATAATCATCCATTTCACAGTGTTTTTCCAAGTACGCATCAGCTAAATCACTGCCTAAGGATTTTAAACGGTTCCAATCCTGGCAGGCTCCGCCCATATTTCCAGTTAGTAATCGGGTTTGTCCTCGTTTCAATAAAACAGCCTTGTCGTATGGCTGGTAAACAAGGGCATGATCTAACAATCGCAAGGCTTTTTTGTATTTATTTTTCTCAAACTTTTTATTTGCCCTTCTATAAAATTTCTGAGCCAATTTCAGGTGATCAGAATTCTCCATCTGAAAAGTGACAGCAACCTCCTTTTCCATTGCAACCGGAGTTCCATTATTCTTGCCTGGCCTCCACATCCCATCAGTCGATTTCAAAACCTTGATTACCTCATTGTCAATATCGGATGTTACACTATTAATTACTTCAAAATTGTCGAGATCACCATTTTCGAGAACGGTAAATTGAATGATCACGCAACCTTCCTTCATCATATTTTCAGACATTTTTGGATATTCAATCTTCTCACCTAAATAATCATAGATAGAGGTAGATTTTGCCAAATCCAAAACAGTTGTCTTAACACCCATAAAAGATGGTGGGGTAACGTCAACATCTCTTAACATTTTTGTTTCCGTCAGATCCTGAGCTGTCGATAAAAATGCAATAAACATGAACAGGACTAAAATAGCTGTTGTTTTCATGACTTTATTTTTCTGGTTAAAATTAAATAGCAGGACAATTGTTTGCCATTACATTTCATTAACAAAATTAAGCCATTTCGACAGGCCATACTTAACAACTATGTTGAAGGAAAATGAAAACTTTTTTTCAAAAACAGAAACTATGTTGCAAGCTTGTTATTGGGTTGCAGAATATAAAAATCATGTTGAACTGACTGCAGTTGGCGAACCCACTTAATCGCTATGGATCATTGAGTTGTAAATATAAAAACAATTTAACAGTGTCAACTTAAAACATTTCACCAAACCAATAAGCTCTTTAATCCTCCAATCCCATTTTCTTTAACATGGCCTTATACAGGGGTTCAGAGTGAAGATTTTCAAGATTACGATCATATTTTAGTCGAGCAACTAATATACCCGCCCGAGCTGCAAAGGCCCGCTCTAACCAATCCAAAGCCTTCTCCTTTTGTCCTAGTTTTGCATATAATTCAGCTATAAAATAGGGTTCAGGAGCATTTTTTGCTAACTGTAAATCAATCAACCAAAGGAGTACCCCGTTTTTCCCTGACTTTTCAAAGGCATTTTCCAGGGAGCCAATATGTTTTCTGTCGAAAGAATCCTTTTCCAAATATTTTTTAAGTTCATCTACAGCCTCAATATCCCTCCCTTGTTTCAGGTATATATAGAAAATATCAATATGAGCATATCTGAAGTTTGTATTCATGTCAAGTGCAGTATGATGTAAATCCAGAGCTTGCTCGTATTGTCCTATCTGATAATGATAACAACCACTTACACTATGCATAATAATTGAAAAAGGATCCAGTTCTATCGCCTTGTCTATCTCCTCAATTGCTAAATAGATTTTTCCAACTGTTGCCAAATACTCCGCATAGTATTGGTGAGCGGTTGCATAATTATTATTCAGCTCAATAGCAAGTTTGAGTTCTTTCTCAGCCTCCTCCCAATTCCATTCTGACCAATGAGTAATTGTTCCAAGGGTAGCATGAGCTTCTGCCAACATTGGGTCAATTTTAAGAGCTTTCAGCGCAAACTCCTTTGCTTTTGAATAACCTTCTTTTGGCGGATACCATCCCCACCAACAAAGAATGAAGTAAGCATCAGCCACTCCCGCATAAGCTATGGCGTAGGATGAATCCCTGGCAATGCACTGTTCAAAATATTTAAGGCTTATTTTTACTCCTTCTTCTGTCCGTTTATTCCAAAAAAAACGCCCTTTTAAATACAAGTTGTACGCCTCCATACTCTCTGTCTGCTTCCTCTCAACTTGTTTCATTTCCTCAGGAGTGATAACTGTTTCTAATTCCGATGCAATTCTTTTGGCAATATCAGTTTGAAGAGGTAATAAATTTTCAAATTCTGCATCATATTTTTCAGACCAAAGATGATGATCACTCTGAGTATCTATAAGTTGAACAAATATCCTCACCTTGTCTTCACACTTTTGAACACTCCCCTCCAGAATATAGGAAACCCCCAATTCATTGGCAATTTGAGGCAAAGATTTGGAACTCGCTCGGTATTGATCCGAGGAAAACCGGGAAATAACTTTCAACTCATGGATATGTGAAAGACGGTTCAGGATATCCTCCACCATTCCATCAGCAAAGTATTGATTGGCTTTATCCGCACTTAAATTTTTAAAAGGCAAAACAGCAATCGACTTTTCCAATTTTGAATGTCCAAATGATCCTGAATCTTCTCCTCTCATTTGGGGTATTAAAAAATAGCCGATGATAATAAGAAGCAATAGACTAACAGATAAAAAGAAGAGTTTTCTGTATCCAAATGCTGAATTCCTTTTTTGATTTAATTCCAAAGGTTCAGTTCCCGGAGCAATCATCTCACTGCTTCGTTTCTTAACCTCTCCGGGAGGATACCCATAATAGTCATGAAAGCACTTGTTAAAATAGGTAGGACTACCAAAACCAACACGAAAAGCAATTTCAGAAACTGTAGCCACATTTCCTTGCAAAAGTTCCATCGCTTTCTTCAACCGAATTTCGCAAATATACTTACTTATTGATTGATGTGTTAACCCTTGCAACTTTCGGTGAATCTGAGATCTGCTCATACCCATTTCCCGAGCCAACTCATTTACTCCAAATTGCTCATTATTTAGGTTGTTTTCCACTACAAAATTTAACCTCTTAAGAAAGACCTGATCCATAGATTTTTCCTCGGACATGACTTTATATATCAACATTAAATCCTCAAGACAAGACACCAACAATCTGAATTTACACCTGGTATAAATCCATCAAAAAAGATTTAACAAGAATTCCCAATAAAGTAGTAAGTTACAACAAAATCAAGCGGGGAAAAAGCACTTAGTCAAATACACAATTCTGATTTCCAGTAATTTTAAATTAATTAACTTACAGAACATCGCTTACTTAACACCTCGTTTTATTTGGTAATAATCAAGCTTAACTGCATTAAAAAGCCTCCATTCTGTAGAAAGGAGGCCAGATTATAAAAAATTAATCATTATAAATCTTCCAGTACATAAACCATTGTACGTAATACTTTCGATGAAAACCGATGTCCTTTATCGGAAGAAGAAACTGATATGCTTGCAATTCCACCTCCCAGTTCAACAGCACGCTTTCCTTTTATTAATTCAAAATCATCCATGGAATACAGAATTTTACTTGCAGGAACAACAACATGAAGTACTTCTGCCAGAAAAACGGTTAATAAAACATCCTGATCCTGAGTATCTATAACCAGCGTACCTGAGTCCGCCAAAGCATAATCGGCTTCCACCAGTGCATTTTGAGCATTACTAATATCAAATGATGTTTTATTCAGATTAAAACTTTTCAAACGAATAAATTCAAACTGAATATTTTTCTGATTTGCGGCCTCAATAAATAGATTGGTTTCTACTTTTAAAGCCTCGTTGTCTAAATTGTTTGAATTCGATAAAAATGAATCCAAAAGCTTGCTTTTATTCTTTGTTAATAGCAAATTCTTTTCTTTTGTATAAGTTGTAACTTCCATACCCTTTAGATTTTAAATGAAAAATCAATTACTTAAAGGCAAAAGGAGTGCCAAAAACCTATGAAATACGAAGAGAAGAATGACTAATTCACAAGTCGCTAAAAATAAGATGATTAAACTGATGTGTTAAAATTGACAAATACGCGAATAATGTTCCATTTCGAACAGCTTGCAGGCAATGTGTTTCAAAATCGAACAAGTGTCTCATTTCAAACACTTTTACCCCTCATTTTGCGTGTGAAAAAAATACACATGTGTGGAAAAATATCACACTCATATGTGCAAGTTTTATGCGTCATTTTAATCAAGGAAAACACCTTCCAAGCTGGAAGGGAAAATGCAATTATAATTTATTCATTCTGCTGCGAAGAGCACTTCGTGTAATACCCAGGTATTCCGCTGTTTTTGATTTATTATCATCGAATTTCTTTAATGCTTTTCGAACAATTTCAAGTTCCAATTGCTCAATTCGTAATTCGTCATCAGGTAAAACAATACGTCCCAAAACAATTGGTTGCTCTGCCGATTCAAACTCATTATCATCCGCTTGCAAAAATCTCAAATGCTCAGTTTTTAATTCTAAATCATTAAAAAGCAAGGTTGCCCTTTCAATGGTATTTTTCAATTCCCGAATATTCCCTGGCCAGGCATAATCCTGCAACATTTTTTTTGCATCCTTACTTATGAATCTAAACTTTCGGCTGCGCTTCTTCGAATATTGATCTAAAAAGATTTGAGAAAATGATAAGATGGCTTCCCTTCTTTCACGCAAAGGCGGAATATACAAACGACCCGTATTTAGACGATAATACAAATCGCTTCTAAATGTTTTTTCAGCCACCATTTCTTTCAAATTCCTGTTGGTTGCAAAAATCACCCTAACATCCAATTCAATGGGTTTACTTCCCCCAACCCGATACATCTCTCTCTGTTGCAATACGCGCAGTAATTTAGGTTGCATATCCAGTGGCAATTCACCAATTTCATCTAAAAATAAAGTTCCTCCCTGCGCTAACTCCAGCTTTCCGGGTTTTCCTTCTTTACGGGCTCCGGTAAATGCCCCCTCGTCGTATCCAAACAATTCACTTTCGAAAAGCGTGGGTGAAATAGCCGAACAATTTATCGAAATAAATGGTTTCGTAACATCACTGGATTTCCCGAAATGAACCAAACGTGCAACAACCTCTTTTCCTGTTCCTGTTTCCCCCTCAATTAAAACGGGTACCGAACGATCCTCATGAAACTGTTCTGCCATTCGAACCACTCCTCGCATAACATCCGAAAAAACACCAATTTTGCCAACACTCGTAATCTCACGAATGGTGGTTTCGTAATATTGAATTCGCTCAGCGTCTTCTTTTTTACCATGAGAAATTGTCTGCTTAATATTTTCCTTAAGATCCTTGTTTTCCTCTTTCAATTGAATTTTCTCTACAACCCGCTCAATTAAAATAGCTAATTCTTCAATATTAACAGGCTTTAGAAGATAATCATAAGCACCCCCACGTAATGCTTCAATAGAACTCTCCATATCCCCAAAACCAGTCATTATCACCACTTCTATTTCTTCTCCTTTGGGTAAAAGTTTGATTTTTTTCAGCAAATCAAGTCCCGAAATCCCAGGCATTCTCAGATCTGAAATAACCATTTGGAAATCTTCATTTTTCAATGCGTTATAGGCTTCTTCCCCATTATGGCAAAGGTGAATGGAATAAGCTAATTGCTCTTCAATAAATTCAGCAACAGCAGATCCACTTGAAATATCATCATCAACAATAAGAATTTTCATTTTTTAATTTTCTGATTTAATAAACTTCAGGATTCTTCAATTTAAAGCGCAAAATAAAGCTTGCTCCTCCATCTTCGTTATTGTAATCCGAGATTTCTCCCTGAAACCGGTCAATAAATGTTTTTACAATAGCCATCCCCAATCCACTGCCACTTTCATTTCCTTTAGTTGTAAATAAAGGATCGTATATTTTCTCGCGAATACTTGGTTCAATCCCAGTACCGTTATCATGAATCTCTAAAACACCATGTTTAGAGTCCTTATAAACATTCAATTTAATTCTTTTATTCTCCTTCTGAACTTTATCCAAAGAATAAATAGAATTTACAATCAAGTTCACAACAATCTGCTCGAACTGTATATAGTTTGCATATACATTTATAGGGTTCTTCGGAAGATTATATATTAATTCAATGCTATGATCGTACACCTGTCTTTTTACCAAGGATAAAGATCGGTTTACTCCTTCAACCATATCAACCGTCTCTTCCACTGAAATGTGCGGCTTCTCCCAAAAGGTACGCATGTGCTTAATAATGGAATCAATTCTGGATGTTCCTTCTGAAATTGTTTGGATTTTTCTTGTAAACATTTCTGGAAGTTGTCCCGGATTTCGTTTTTGCCAAAACAAAACACTATCCGCCGTAATTTTAATCGCGTTCAAGGGTTGGTTAATTTCATGTGTTATACCTGCAGCCATCACACCAATTGAAGCCAAACGAGAAGACTCTTCAAGCATTCTTAAAGCCTCAACATTCTTTTGTTCTGCCTCAATCCTATCATTCATTAAAGAATTCCGTTCCCAAGCATTCGCAATCATATTTACGGTTGAAAAGAAGATGCTAATCTCGTCTCGGCTCCAGCCATATGCCTTATTTTGTGTAAAACCCATCAACCCAACAACCTCATTTTCTACCATTACAGGCAACAAAACAACAGCACCAATATTCCTTTTTCTGTAATATTCCTGTTCCTTCTCAGTTAAATTTGATAAATCGCGGGAAACGATACTTTTATTCATCTTAACCCTTGAAATAATTTCATCTATTTCGGAAAAATAGAACTGATCAACATCCGTTATATTTTTCCCCTTTAAAGAAATTCGACTTTTTATTTTAACCCCCGTATTGGTTGAATCCATTAATGAATAGAGGCTTATCCTTGCTACATTCAACTCATCAGTCATCAATTTAAGAACATCATCCAGTACATTCTTAAAATCTTCGGATGCATTCAATAAGCGCCCAACTAAACCTATTAAGCGCTCATGCTTTACGGATATCTTCAAGCGTTTTTGCTCAACAATTAACGCTCTTTCAGCTCTAATTCGCCTTAAAATAGCTCTTGATAACACCAAAATAATAAGACCCGCCAAAAATGTAATTCCTCCAATCAACTGAATCCATTTTTTATTCTCGCTATAAAAAGATTGAGGTGCATTTACTAGCAATGTTTCATCAGGAAGAACACGTTTGTCAATTCCAAAACGCTTTAGTTCCTTATAATTTACAACATACCTATCCAATGGTTTTCGATAAACAGGAATTGAATCAGCAGGTGTTCCTGAAATAATCTTATTGATCATTATGGCCGCCATTTTTCCATGAAGACGTCCACTAACAACTTTCCCCCCTAAAACACCATCACTAATTAAAAAAGTCCAGGTAATGAACACTGGCACTTTGCTTTGAGGAACAAATAAATCTAAATTATCTTGAAAACTTATGAACCGTCCATTTTTATCCTTGTTAAATGTCAACAGTAATATACATGTGTCTCCTTTAATATTTCTAACATTTTCCTCGAGCTCCTTAACAGTCTGATCTTCAAAATATGTGAACTGTAGTTTCGACTTATATTTCTCTTCCAAATCGAGCATTATAAGCTTATTCAACTTTGCTGTAGTAGTCTTATCATCATTTATTACAACCAGGTGTTTTGTTTTTGGCCGAGTCGTTAAAATCAAATCAATTGCTCCATCCCAATCAATCTCCTCAGCCACTCCTGTAATATTGGTCATCCCTTCAATTAAATCATCCCGGTAATGATTAATTCCACAAAATACGATGGGCGTGTTCTTGAAATAATTTTCTCGATGATTTTTCACAAAAGACAAGGCATTATTGTCAGAAACAATAATAGCATCATACTTCGCACGTTGCAATTTCAAATCGTATAATTCAATTATTTTATTCAGATACTCATCGGAAGGGTTCCTTTTGGTATCCAGATATTCGTAGTTCAATTCAAACTTATTGCCTAAAGAATCCATTACCTCCTGAATACCTCGATTGACATTATCGGTCCATGTTAATCCCTGATGATATGAGTGCAAAACAAGAATTTTCTTTCGTTCAATCGAAAATCCGTTTATCGATACAAACAAAAGCAAAGAGAAGACGATGTAGTTTACATACCTCATACAAGAATCTTAAATGAGAGAATAAGAAAGCCCTAAAATATAATAATACAGCTTAAATCAGGCATTCAAAAAGATGTTACGTGAAATGTTTTAAGAGGTTATTATAAACGAAAAGATAATGGGATTGAAAATCGAAAAGAACTACCTTTTCCCAATTCACTTTCTACCCAAATTTGTCCCTTGTGCATTTCTATAAACTCTTT
>JAQBBZ010000405.1:0-4304 GCA_032125735.1 Labilibaculum sp. | reverse complement strand
AGCATCAACCATTTTGCCAAGATATTCAGCACCTGCAGCTAAAGAGAATCCCAATTCTTCAACAATTGAAGAACCTGAGTTATTGAATAAGCTTCCACCTACTGCTATAACCTTAAAATTCGGAAGTGCTTTTGCAGCTTCGATAGCTTCTTTTAAAAAGTTGAACGCACTTTCTTCTGATTGACAGAAGTTACCAACGGTACTGAATCCTGAAAGAAGATCGATAGCGACCCCGCCCTTTAATTTATCAAGAGCAATACCTTTTTCAGTTGCAATTGCCTGTAGGTTTTTGATTAATTCAACTGAACCGTGAGATTTTTCAAAGTTAATTTCTACACAATCCAAGAAAATACCATTCAACAAAGTAGCTAATTCGTCTTTGCTTAGGTCTTTCCAATTCAATACGAATCCGATTGAGTCGATACCTTTGTTTAGAACGTCAAGAGCTTTTTCGTTAGCCACTTTAACATCTTCTACAATAATATCTTGACGAACTAACCAGTCGTTATTGTCTTTTTTATTACCACGAACATAAGGGAAATCTCCAGGATAGGTATTCATGAAGGCTTTGTCATCCATGTTCTCCAGTCTGTAGAAAGGCTGTACATTGAATCCTTCATTAGTTCTCCAAACCAACTTTCTATCAAAGTCAGCACCTTTAAGATCTTTAGCAATTTTGTCAACCCACTCTTGTGTAGATTGAGGAGCAAAGTCACTAAAAAGTTTATTATCTGCCATAACTGTAACTGTTTAAAAATTAGAGCCTAAAAATAAGGCCTTTTTATCATTTAAGGAAGGTTTTAAAAATGTTCTTAATCATACTTTTAAAACAGGTTGGTATTAGGAATTATTAGTTATGAATTAAATACTGTTGTTTTTGTATACAACAAGCTTTTAAAACTTACTGTAAATTTGTTGATTCGACAATCTCAACTCATTCTATTGAATTGGTATTTGAGAATTTTTAATTCATAACTCTGAGCTTATAACTAACTACGATTGGGGCATGATCAGATACTTGCATCCACTGTTGAAGAGTATTTTCACTGGTTGCGACAAAACGACCATTGGTAAATAGGTAATCGACCTTGCGATTCCAGAATCCGTTTTTATCTGTTGTATGTGTAAAATACTTTGAATTATTCATTTTAAATTCCTCTAATGGAATTGCGGCCTCATAGTTTTCGTAAAAAGGCATCATCCATTCTGTTTCCGAACTGTAATTATCGGCTTCAAAATCACCATCGGTGCACGCTGAATCATCAAAATTACTTGTTTGCACACTAAACGGCGGGAGAGAGTTAAAATCACCACCTAAAATAATTTTTTGTCCTTTTTGATTTAAGGAATCGACGTAAGTCTTCAAAATTTCTAATTGTTTTTTCTTGGTATCATCTTTGGCATAGGCTGATAGATGAGTGGTTAGCAGCTTAATAGATTCACCCTTGTTTTCAAGATTGATTTCCAGAATATTTCGTTTGAGATAAAAATAACGAACAACGAAATTTTGCGATTGAATTAAAGGCAAAGCAATGCGTTTCGCATCGGTGAATTTCCATTTGGATAAAATGGCGTTGCCCGAATCCATTTTTCCGATTCCATCGCTGGGAATGTGCTTGGCTTTCCACTGAGAAGCATAAGCTGCATAGTTAAAAGCAGTGTTGTCGAGCAAATACTGAACCTCATCTACAAAAGCACTTCGTTTCGCGTTCACATCGGCTTCCTGAATAAAAAGGATGTCAGGATTTACGTCACGAATTTTTTCTGATAAAAGAGCCATATTGTCAATCACTTCCGATTTTTTCATGATAACCCGATCGCCATGACAATCAAAAAAGAAGTCGATTCGTCCACCTCCAAATTTAATATTCCAGGTCATTACTTTTAAGGTATCCGGAAAGGTGCATTCCTGTTTCGTTATACTTTCGTATAAGGATACTTCTGTTCCTATTTTAGTTGCAAAAGGATCACAAGCAACTACTAGTAAGGATAAAAGGAGGATGTAAATAGTTCTATACTTGTTCATGTTCTTATTAATTACTGTATGCCCAATTTTGTAATGCCAAACTTCCTTTGTCAAATCAGAGTTCGAAATAGGTAATGGATGAATTAGAAAATTTCATCCATTTTTTCAGCAGGCACAGCAAATATTCCTTTGTGGTCTTTAATAACAATAGGGCGTTGAATCAGGTTTGGAAATTCAATCAGAATTTTAATCCATTCATCGGTATTGAAATTTTTACCCTTAAAATCGGTTTTGTAGATTTTCTCTTGAGTTCGAATAATTTCCCATGGTTGTTTAGCCATTCTCATTAAAACATCAGCAAGTTCTGCTTCTGTGAATTCTTCTTTAAGGTATAACCGAATTTCAGGTTCTAAACCTTTGTCTTGTAGGTATTGTAATCCGGCACGGCTTTTACTGCATCGTGGATTGTGATATATTTTCAACATTTTTTTCTGGTTTACTGTTTAAAGTGATTACAAATATACAGCTTTCAGTTCTATCAGAAGAAATAGAATTTGACTTTTTCGAATTAATACCGATTACATATTCTTCAAATAGAAATTTAAATGTTAAAGGTAATCGTGGAATTATGTGCCAACGCCAACCGAATAAATTATAATTTTAATTCTATTATTAACAAAATTTGTCTTTATCAGGACAATACAATTCGATATTCTTTGTTATGTTTGAGTTATATAAACATGTATATGATTGCAGAATGATAAAAAAGCTGATAGTAAATAGGAAATTTGAGATAATTGGAGGTGTTGTTGGAATTTTAGGAGGATTCCTTTACTGGAAATATGTTGGTTGTGTTTCAGGAACCTGTCCAATTCAGGCCAATTGGTATACCATGGTGCCTTATGGATTGTTGTTTGGTGTTGTTATTGGTTCTATGTTTAAACCAAAACAACCAAAAGAGTAGAGACCTTGCATGCAAGGTCCCTACGGTTTTATTTTTTTTCATCATTACTAAATTCCATGAGGAATGCTTTGATGAATCCATCCAAATCACCATCTAAAACGGCTTGTACATTGGAGGTTTCGTGGCCTGTTCTTACATCTTTAACTAGTTTGTAAGGTTGCATTACATAGGAACGAATTTGCGAGCCCCATTCAATTTTCTTTTTCGAACCTTCAATCTTGTCAATCTCTTCCTGACGTTTTCTTAGTTCCAAATCGTATAACTGAGATTTTAGCAATCGAAGTGCGTTTTCACGGTTTTCAAATTGTGAACGGGTTTCCGTATTTTCAATGGTGATTCCTGTGGGAGCATGTCGAAGACGAACGCCCGTTTCCACTTTATTCACATTTTGTCCACCTGCACCGCCCGAACGGAAAGTATCCCAACTAATGTCAGCCAGATTGATTTCTATTTCAATGGTATCGTCAATCGCAGGATAAACATAGACCGACGCAAAAGTGGTCATTCGTTTGTTGGCCGCATTAAACGGAGAAAGGCGAACCAAACGGTGTACACCATTTTCCGATTTTAGATAGCCGTAAGCAAAATCACCTTCAAGTTCAATAGTCGCCGATTTTATTCCAGCTTCGTCACCTGCCTGATATTCCAGTGAGCTTACCTTGTAACCATGAGCTTCTCCGTAACGCAGATACATTCGGTAAAGCATTTCGCACCAATCGCAACTTTCAGTTCCACCAGCACCTGAATTTATTTTTAGAATAGCACCCAGCTTATCCTCCTCTTTCCCAAGCATGTTTTTAAGCTCCAGAGCTTCAATCATGTTTTGGGTCGAAGCAAATTGTTCATCAACTTCTTCGGATGATGCTTCGCCTTCTTTGGCAAAATCAAATAAAATCTGAAGATCATCAATTGCCTCTGTGATTTCTTTATATGAATTTGCCCATGAACTAAGTTCACGAATTTTTTTCATTTGAATTTCGGCTTCTTTTGGGTTATCCCAAAAGCCCGGAGCCTGAGTTCTTAACTCTTCTTCTTGAATTTGAATTATTTTGGCATCAATGTCAAAGATACCTCCTCAACGCTGCCGTGCGCTCCGCTAAATCTTTTAGCTGATCTGTTGTAGTCATTTGTAAATATTAAATTATAGAGGTGTAAAGATAGTTAAAACAAAGAATAATAAAGCTGAATTTTAAGGACGATCAGTAATTGTTGACTTCTATTGGATTGTAAGTTTTTGAAGTGAATTCGGAATTGTTTTGGCATCAATGTCAAAGATACCTCAGACTACTTTTTTGGCGCTGCCGTGCGCTCCGCTAAATCTTTTAGCTGATCTGTTGTAGTCATTTGTAAATATTAAATTATAGAGGTGTAAAG
>JAQBBZ010000404.1:0-8423 GCA_032125735.1 Labilibaculum sp. | reverse complement strand
GTTTTGTCCCAGTTTTGAACTTTAACCGTGTTTAAGCTGATATCAATTACAGTTCCATCTGCTCCTTTTGATGGCATAGAAATCCAATCACCAACATTCACCATTTTATTGGCTGATAATTGAATAGATGCAACGAATCCGAGTATTGTATCCTTGAAAATTAAAAGAATAACAGCAGCAAAGGCTCCCATTCCTGCAACTATCGTAAAAGGATTTTGACGAAAGAGAAGAGCAATTATGGAGATACTCCCCATTGCATAGAAAAAGATCTTTACAATTTGAAGGTAACCCTTGATTGGTCTTGATTTGCTAACAGGCAGAGTGTTATAAATATCATTTCCTGCATTCAGAAATGTGTCAATTAGCATGATCGCCAATATCACCATATACACGTATGCACTATTTTGAATAAAGCTGCTCAAGCCTTTATGATCAATCATGCTTGCGCTAAAATAAATGATTATTGCGGGTGCGAAATGAGCTATTTTATTAAATACTTTTCGTTCCAAAAGAATATCATCCCAACTGGTTTTGGTTTTTCGAACTAATTTTGTGATGATGGTGATCAGAACTTTTTTTGCAATGATGTCACAGATCCATGCAATTATAATTACAATAAAAATTGCGATAAGTGATTGTAATATTACGGCCCAATATTCTGCTATTCCTCCACTGATTAACCAGTTTTTTAATTGAACGCCCAAGAGTTCTTTCATGTGGTAATAAGTTTGTTTTAAATTAAAAATCTAAGATATCTATTCCTGACAGGAAAAGAAAAGTGTATTCATTATAATTTGTAAATTTAGGATCTAAATACAAAAACAACTAACATGACTGCAAAATCTTTACTGGCATTTATTCTCATTGCAATTTCAATTCCTTGTTATGGACAATGTGATTTTGATAATTTTTTTGAAAACAAAACTCTAAGAATTGATTATGTGATGGGTGGGGATGCCGATTCTCAAACTATCTTCTTAAAGGAACTGAAAGAGGAACCTAATTGGGGAGGAAGCAAAACCAATTTGATTGATCAATTTGGTTACGGAACTTTTCAGTTTAAACTTTTTGATGTGGAATCTGGTGAATTGATTTATTCAAAGGGGTTTAATTCTCTGTTTCAGGAATGGCAATCAACAGCCGAAGCAAAAGAATTAAAAAGAGCTTTTTATCAGGTAAACGTAATGCCTTATCCCAAAAAAACAGTTCGATTTGTTCTTGAATCCAGAAAATGGGATGGGACAATGGAGGAGATCTGGGAATACTCGATTAATCCAACAAACTATTTTATTGGTAAAGAGAGTCCTAAGAGTATTCCTTTTACAAAGATAATGGGAGAGGGTGATCCTGCAAAAAGTGTTGATATTGCATTTATAGCAGAAGGTTATACTGCTAATGAAATGGAGAAATTTAGAGCAGATGTAAAGCGTGTAGCGGGTTACATCCTCGAAGTTCCACCTTTCGATAAATATGCAGAACGTTTTAATATATATGCTTTAGAATCGGTTTCCGAAGATTCCGGAACGGATATTCCAGGTGAAAATATCTATAAAAACACTGCCGTAAATACGACCTTTTATACTTTCAATGTTGATCGTTATTTAACTACTTTTGATATTAAAGCGATACACGATATTTCTGCAAATGTTCCTTACGATCAGATATTTGTGTTGATTAATACCGACAAGTATGGCGGTGGAGGATTCTACAATTATTACTCAAGTTGTTCGGCCGATAATGCCTTGTCATATGAGGTGTCGAGCCATGAATTTGGTCACGGATTTGCCGGTTTGGGAGATGAGTATTATTCATCGGAAGTAGCATATGAAGATTTTTATAATCTTGAGGTTGAACCATGGGAGCCAAATATTACCACGCTTATTAATTTTGATCAGAAATGGAAAAATATGCTTGATGATTCGATTCCCATTCCTACACCCAGGACTAAAGATTTTATTGATAGCTTAGGTGTGTTTGAAGGTGGAGGTTATATGGCTAAAGGGATTTATTCCCCTATGCAGGATTGTAAAATGAAATCGAATAGGATGAAACATTTTTGCCCGGTTTGTGAAAAGGCTGTAGAAGAGGTAATCTTATTCCATATTGGAGAGTAAAAAAATAAATATTTAATACTAAAAAATGCGCTTCCAGTTGGAGCGCATTTTTTGTAGATGGCAAGGTTTGTTTATTTTACGTCCTCTTCTTGTCTTTTAGCAAGCGTATAGAATATTAATAAGGCAAGTCCACCAAATAAGAAGATCATTGAAAAGTAAGATACTTCTTCATTTAAACCAGTGTAAGCATCCAAGATATTTCCAATTAGAATTCCAATTGCTAAACCAATAAGGAGAATACCATATTTTAAACTTTGAAGAGTACTACACTTTTTTTCTCCAACTAAAAGGCTCATATCCATGCCTTTTTCAATTAATGCCTGTCTTTCTTTGTGACGATGTACTAAAAACACGATCAAAGGAATGATTCCAAATACGGAAATGATTGCTACTACTCCTGTTATATCCATGATTTAAGTTTTAAAATTAAACTATTATTATTTTATTGATTGTGAATGAAAACCACAACTTGATTTTTGCATTCAACTTTATGACGCCACCTCTTTCAAACAGGTTACAAATATTTTAAGATTTTTTTAACGTTGATAATTATTCCAATGAAAATCATTGTCTTAACTTGCCATTAATGAATTACAAAAAAAGATGGTGAAATTATGGAATAAGCTGTAACCGATCGTAGAGCCTGCGCGTCTAAGTTGTAGATGATTCAATTAAAAGAAAAAAAGAAGCGAATCAACGCAACATTATGAAATAAAACGATGTCTTTTTAGTTGATGACTTGTTTTTCAAAATTGAAAGCACAATCTGTATATGAAGTTTCAAAAGGATAGTTATTATATAGCCAAGATAAAAGAAGGAGATCCAGGTGCATATGCTTTTCTTGTAGATAAATACAAGAAGATGACATTTAATGTAGCCTTGCAATTAATGGGAAATCGTGAAGATGCCGAAGAAATTGCGCAAGATGCATTTCTGAAAGCATATCAGGCTTTGGATAACTATAAAGGAGAATCAAAATTTTCAACTTGGATTTATCGAATCATTTATAATACAGCAATATCAAGATTAAGGAAAAAAAAATTAGATGTAAGTTCTATTGATGATGATTTTACTGCATCAGTAAATGTGAAATCTACGCAGTCGGCCTTGCAGGAATTAAGAAGTATTGAAAGGAAAAAGTACCTTTCCGAAGCGTTAAAAAGGTTGTCTGGTGATGATAGGACTCTTATTACTCTTTTTTATTTGGAAGAAAATTCGGTAGATGAGGTTTGCTCCATTACTGGTTTAAGTGCTTCCAATGTTAAGGTGAAATTACATCGTGCAAGAAAAAAGCTTTACGAACAGTTGGAGTTGGCTTTACATGGTGAATTAAAAACGATATTATAGATTTCGAAAGAATATAAAATTGAATAAAATGAGCAAAAAAGAAGATATCTATAAAGATGATTTTATCAGAGAACTGATGAAGGATGTTGAGATGGAGGATCCTTCTACTCAATTTACGAATAAGGTTATGGATGGTGTAATGCAGGATTGGCTTGCAAAACCTATTGAAATGAAAAAACCGATTTCGAGAAATCAATGGATTTGGATTAGTGGACTTATTATTCTTGTGGTACTTGTTCTTTTAGGAACCGATGTGAGAACTTTAATTAGTTCGGCGAATAACCCATTCTTAAACCAGATAGATGCGGCATTATTACAACCAATTAATCAGACTTTGATTAAAGTATTTGAGAGTTTGATTAAACTTCCTGTAATGATTTACATTGTTGCGATTTCTTTTGGCGGATTAGCTGTTTTCGATAAAATTGTAAATAAATTATTGCATCACTAGTAATAAGCAAACACAGTCGATATTTTATCGACACCTCAGTAATATTTGATTTTTTTAATTGAAAAAACCGCACTGAAAAGTGCGGTTTTTGTATTTTCTAAAATGGAAGATCATCTTCTTCCGGTGCAGGAGGAACATCCTCTGCTCTAAATTCGGGCATATCGTGAACTGGAGAACCTCCAGCTTGAACTTTTTCAATTCTCCAAGCTTCAAGATTCGAAAAGTAGTTTACTTTTCCATCTTTTTCCCACTTACGACCACGAACATTAAAAGAAACTTTAATTTCTTCGTACAAAGAAATTGTTTCTAATAAATCGCAACGATCCTGTGTTAATTGAAATTTGATAAAATCATTCCATTCAGAATTTCTTTCATTTTCAACTTCAATAACAAATTCTCTTTTTTTGAAACGATCGCTAATTGATTGAGTTTCCTCTTTCAAGATCATTTTTCCATTAATTTCAAAATTCATAGTGTTCTATATATATTGTATTATTCTTTAACAATCACAATTTTATCAATGCTGTCGCCTGCACGAATTGCATCAATAACCTCTAATCCTTCAACTACTTTACCAAAGCAAGTATGTTGGCGATCCAAATGTGAAGTGTTTTCGCGGCCATGGCAAACGAAAAATTGAGATCCTCCAGTGTTTCTTCCAGCATGAGCCATCGATAATACACCTCTGTCGTGATATTGATTTTCACCATTCAATTCACAATTGATTGAATAACCAGGTCCTCCGGCGCCAGTACCATTTGGGCAACCACCTTGAATTACAAAATTTGGAATTACTCTGTGAAAAGTTAAGCCATCATAAAATCCAGATTCAGATAGTTTTACAAAATTCTCAACAGTTTTAGGAGCATCATTCTCGAAGAATTCTACTTTCATAACTCCTTTTTCGGTATGAATCTCAGCGTACATCATTTTTATTTGTTTTTAATTATTTCAATTTTAAGCTCAAAACGAAAATTCCGACTCATAAATGCTCACTCAAGAGAATATAGAGCAGTAGTCGTTCTCATTTTTAAAAATAGGTGTTTTGTTAATATAGAAGAAGCTATTTGATTAAAGTTCTCGTTGTGAGAGCTTTTGAATGTGAATAATCCATTCTTCTAAAAACAAGATTCTAAATTTACAACAATGCAATTGCAGTTGCAAAAGAATGCAAATCTAAAAAAAGATTCTTAGTCAAAAAAGAAAAAAGAACCCCTTCTGGAAAATTCCAAAAGGGGTAATTGTTTTTAATCAATTGTCCTAATTAATCGGTTTAACCAATTAGTTATTTGTTTCTTCTTCTTTTACGATTTCTAATAATTCAACTTCGAAAATTAAAGTCTCGTTTGCTTTGATTTCAGCACCCATTGCTCGAGGTCCGTAAGCAAGGTTCGAAGGAATAAATAATTCCCATTTAGAACCTACAGGCATCAATTGCAATGCTTCAGTCCATCCTGGAATTACACGGTTAGCTGCAAATGTAGCTGGCTCGTTTCTTTTGTATGATGAATCAAATTCTGTACCATCAATAGTTGTTCCTTTGTAGTTAACAGTAACTTTATCAGTAGCAAGAGGTTTATCACCGTTTCCTTCGTTGATAATACGGTACTGTAAACCACTTGCAGTTACAATGATACCTTCTTTTGATTTATTTGCTTCTAAGAATTTTTGACCCTTAGTAAGGTTTTCTGCACCAATTTTTTCTTGAAGTCCTTTGATATAGTTGTTGATGATACCGTTTCCTGCTTGAGGATCGATAACCAATGAATCTTTATCAAGAGAAGCATATAAGGCCGCTAAAAGAACTTCTTCGTTCAAATTAGTAAGTCCGTTACGTTCTAGGTTGGTGCCAAAACTAGCTCCCAAACTGTAGCTAACTGAGTCAAGCTCGTTGGTTAGAGCAACTTTTTTATTTCTTCCTTGAGAACAAGAAGCAAGAGTTAATAGTCCAAGACCAAAGGCAAGTGTTAAAACTTTTAGTTTCATTTTTTTTTATTTTAGGGTTATTAATATAATTATACGATTTCAAGTAACTCAACTTCGAAAATTAAAGTTGTGTGTGGGCCAATAAGGTTTCCAGCACCTTGTGCACCATATGCTAAGTCAGAAGGAACATATAATTTCCATTTTGATCCTAATGGCATTAGTTGCAAAGCTTCTACCCATCCTTTGATTACTCCATTTACTGGAAATACAGCAGGTTCTCCTCTTTTAACAGAGCTATCGAATACTGTACCGTCAATTAAAGTTCCGTGGTAGTGACATTTTACACTATCGGATCCTTTAGGTAGGTCGCCATTACCTTCTGTAATAATTTCGTATTGTAGTCCGCTTTTAAGACTTACAACACCTTCTTTTTTAGCGTTTTCTTTTAAAAATTCTGTTCCTGCTTCAACAGCTTTCCCAGCTTGTTCTACCTGTAGTTTACCAAAAAACTCTTGAAGAATATTGTTGGCTTCTTCAGGAGATAAATCAGGCATTTTTCCATTAAATGCAGCATCTAAGGCTTCCATAAATGGATCAACACTAATTGTTTTAACTCCAGATGTAATTAAATTACTTGCGATACTTAATCCAAGGCAATAGCTCACCTTATCTTGTTCTTCAGTGTACTTCATTCGGGTATTATATATTTAATTATAATTTTCTGTTTTGTTTACGATCAGTAAAGTCATACAAGTCGTCAAAGGTAAAACTTTTCTCACAAAATATCGAGAATCAACTTGTAATTAACTTTTTTTTGCATTTTAGACTTAGACGAATACAGACGGTTTTTATTGTTCGATCATAGTTTTGGCTTAGCCGATTTTTTTAGCCCGCAACATTTGTCTTTTTCCAGGAGGTCCTGGTAAACGTTTTACTTCAAAACCTGCGCCTCTTAATGCTTGTTTTATTATTCCCTTTGTTGAGTAGGTTGTTAGAATTGCATCAGGATTGAGATGTTTGTATAATTTCTCAAAAATATCTTGAGTCCATAATTCAGGTTGAATATCGGGAGCAAATGCATCAAAGTACACTAAATCATACTTTCCGGGGAAATTAAAACTCTTAAGATCGCCTTGCAATTTGTTTAAAGTGAAGTTCTCTGTTATTTTAACTTCCTGATTCCATGCCGCTTTGTGTAAATGGGAAAATATATCCCTGTCGGAACCTTCTATTTGATCTGTATAATTCAAACTTTGAATGTGTTCTTCTTTTACCGGATATAATTCAATGGAATGATAAATCACTGTTCTTTTTTGTTTTTGTGCCTCTATTAAGGTCAAAAAACAGTTAAGTCCTGTTCCAAAACCAATTTCTAAAATATGAATTGGATTCTGAGAACAAAAATCAAATCCTGCACTCAAATATACATGCATTGCCTCTTGAATGGCTCCATGGGTGGAATGGTAATGTTCATTCAATTCCGGAACAAAGAGGGTGTGAGAACCATCTTCTGTTATTTTAAGCTCTCTTTTTAAATTCTTCATTATCTAGTGGATTAATGATTGTAGAGGTTTGGCGTAATCTGTTGGGAATAATTCTAATCCAAAAACGTTGAAAAGGAATGGGTGCTGTGTTTTCGGGATGTTTGGATAGTAAAATTACAAACCATAGAAATAAAATACTCCCTTTCAGGATACTGGTAATTGTTAATCCCCACCAAACACCTGTTGCCGAAACTGACTCCGGAGAGATCCAGTTCTGAAATAGTGGTAAGTAATCAACTAGAGTGTAGCTAAGCAAATAGGCAATTGGAATTCGTAAAATGTTCCCTATAATTCCAACTATTGCTGGCGGATTCGCTCTCCCGATTCCGTTAAAGGCTCCTGTTGCTGTTATTTCAATACACATAAATACCTGCGAAATACCAAGAATAAAAAGGTAGACCATGCCCATTTGTACCACATTATTTTCACTGTTATTTATAAACAATCCGAAAATATGATCGCCTACAAAAAGAAAAAGGAATGTACTGATCAATCCGATAAAACCTGCGATTCCTAAAGTGATGAAGAACCCTTTTTGAATTCGGTTCCATTGATTTGCGCCAAAGTTTTGTCCTGTGAATGTGCCTAATGCAGTAGAGAAGCCCGAGGCAGTCATCCACGAAAGAGCTTCTATTTGTGATCCAATGGATTGAACTGAAAAAGGAATTGAATTACCATCAGCAATATCGTTTATTACTCTTGCTAAAATCATAGCGATAAAGGCAAACCAAGCTGATTGAAGTGCTACAGGACCTCCAATCTTTAGGATGGGAATAAAAAATTCCTTTTGAATTTTACCCAAATAGTTTTTGAGCTGTAACGGATTCTCTTTGATATACAAGAAATATACAAAAAGAAGAAATACACTAATCTGAGAAATCACGGTAGCAATTCCTGCACCTTCTGCACCCATACTCGGAATACTTCCCCAGCCAAAAATAAGGATAGGATCCAGTATCATGTTTACAACCAGACCAAATGCATTGATCCAAAATGAAGTTTTTGTATTGCCAACTCCATTGTAAATTCCGGCCATGGTGA
>JAQBBZ010000403.1:0-11884 GCA_032125735.1 Labilibaculum sp. | reverse complement strand
AAATTACTCAACCAGAAGAAAAGGAGTCTCGTTTGGATCTTAAAACCAAAGAAATGCTTAACAGGATGAAACCTAAAAGCAAATTAGTAGGATAAAGTTTCCCTTTATATACGCAACCTTAAAAAGTGCTGCTCTTCGGAGCGGCACTTTTTTTTAGTTTCCGTTAAATTGTACTGCTGATGTACTAATTGAAAAAGGACACTCTCTTTACGACCACAATGGTCGTGATACCACGACTACAACGGTCGAGCTAATACGACCACAACAGTCGTAAGGAAAGCTCAAAAAGGAGAATGTATTGACATCTTGTTTGTGTGCGGTTCAAATTGTTGTAATTCAGAATTCTATGTGTTTATTTTTAAGGGGTGAAGTTTGTTTGTTAACAGGGAATTGTTTTATCTAAAAAAGAGAGTCTCACTTCGGTGAGACTCTCTTTTTATAGACTTAGCCTGTGTATCTTATTCATATTTTAAAGCATGCACGGGATCCTGGGTAGCAGCCTTCCAGGTTTGCCAGCTTACCGTTGCAATGGCAATAAAAAGTGCAATTACTCCCGATAAGGCAAATATCCACCAGCTTAAGTCAATCTTGTAGGCAAAGTTGCTCAGCCAGTTAGATGCTGCATAGAAAGCAATCGGACAGGCAATAATAAATGCCAGAGCAACCCATTTTGTATATTCTCCAATCAATTGCAAAAGTATTTCGAAAGAACTAGCTCCATTGGCCTTTTTAATGCCAATTTCTTTTGTTTTGTGCTGAATACTGAATGAAGAAAGAGCAAACATTCCAAGAGTAGAGAGTAAAATAGAGAGCAAGGCAAAAAGTGTTAATGCCTTCATTTCATTGTATTGATTTCGATAAATTTCGGCATACATATCGCTGATGAATTCGTATTTTAAAGCTTCATTTGGAAATAATTGATTCCATTCTTTTGTAAGAACTTCAATAGCCGTTTTTTTGTTTTTTTCATCAATCTTAACAAAAAAGGTTCCGTTAAATAACCTCTTGGAAGCCATTACAATCGGTTCTTCTTTCGTGAACATGTTGTCGTAATGGATTGCATCTACAACTGCAATTATTTCTCCTTTGGCAAACATGTATGTGGCAATGAAATTGTATTTAAATTCTCTGCCAATTACATCCTCAGGATTACTAAAGCCAAGCATTTTAACAGCAGCCATGTTTAAAATGTACTGTTCTTTAAATCCGGCATGATTGGCTTCGAATTCTTTAAGAGTTTTGCCTGCTATTTCAAGGTTTGGGTTAATCGCAATTCTTTCCCATTCTTGCGTTGAGGTGGATCCCATTTTTAGATTTCCTGCAATTGGTTTTATATCAAAAAGCGAAAAGAAATCTTCATCGATGGTTAAAACGGTTAATCGTAATTCCTTATCATTATCAACACCTTCCATTTCGAATCCGTATTTAAAAGGAGCAATACTTCCAGGAGGTACCGTTGAAGCACTAATCGATAAAATTTCGGGGTGTTTTAAAGCGACTTCCTTGAATATATCATATTTCTCAAGGGCTGCATAAGGTATCGCAGGAAGCGCAAGAACAGATTCGTCGCCGCTGCCCAAATGATTTTTTGTAACGTATGAAATCTGATTGTACAGAACGATTGTTAGAATCAAGGCCGAGATGGATAGGATAAATTGAAAAAGGAGTGAAAGTTCAAATTTTTTGGATCCCTGATCAGGTGTTTTACTTAAATCAGATGAAAAATGAGTAGTAAATAAAGGTAATAAGGCAAGAATACCGAATGCAATCAGAAATAAAAGAGACGTGAGCAATACTGTACTGTAAGCTATTTCCAACTGATATTCGAAATGAGTTGCTTGATTAAAATTGAAGGCTAAAAAAACTCCGATCCCAATTGCAATGATACTTTGTGCTATTGACCGTAAAAAGAGGAGTTGGGAAAGATTAAAAAGCGATGCTCCGTTCACCATTCTAATTTTAAAATATTTGCTGCTGTTTATAAATTGTACAAAGTTTAAATTTGAATAGTTAATGATCACAATTAAAAGAATAATTATAGCGCCTGCAATCAGAATAATTAACGAATTAATATTTCCATTTTGTCCTAATTCATTTTCTTGATGACTTTTTAAGTGAATATCTTTTAGGGGTAAAAGTTTAAAGCATGGAGCTAATTCTCCTTCTTTAACATTCTTAGACCAATAGTCATTAATTGAATTTAGGAGTTCAGGAGTGGAAGTATTTTCGTGCAGAAACAGATAGGTATAATAGCCTCCGTAATTTTCTTTCATCTCTTTTAAAGATCTTGAAAGCAGTATTTCTGGTCTAAAGTGTGAGTTGCTTGGCGCGTCCTCTAAAATCGCAGTAATGGTAAATATCTTATCTTCCTCATAATCTTCCTTTAAAGTGATTTCTTTTCCTATAACATCTGTGCTGCCAAAATAGTTAAGCGCTGTTGCTGCACTAATTGTCGCCTCGTTAGGCTTTTTCAGGAGATTGTTTCGATTTCCTTTGTCTATTTTAAAATCAAAAACTTCAAAGAAAGTTTCGTTGGTATAGTAGCTGTTTTCCGGGGAAAACTCATTTTTTCCAACTTGAATTTTAGGTTGCCATAAATTGCCAATAAATGCAATTTTTTTAATGGAAGGAAAACGGTCATAGAGACTGACGATGTAGTTTCTGTCAATGGAGGCAGAACTGATATTGTCAGTTTCATCAAGTATGTTTGCTCTTCCTGGCTTGTCGATCTGTATTCTGTAAATATTGTCTGCTTTGGAATGAAATTTATCAAAGGAGCGTTCTTTTTGAGTATAGGAGAAAACAATAAGAACAACAGCAAAGGCAATTGCAATTGCAATGCCAAGGATGTTAATCGATAACCATTTTTTATTTTTGCTGATATAATTGAAAAACATAGGTGTCGTGTTGGGGGTTAGAAATTAATGCTGGCCATTTTTTTTGCAGTACTTTCCGCTGCAATTTCGCCATCAAAAAGGCGAATCACTCTGTGTGCAAATTCTGCATCTCTTTCCGAGTGAGTAACCATCACGATTGTGGTTCCTTCATTATTTAATTCACTCAACAAATTCATCACTTCCAATCCTGTTTTCGAATCCAGATTACCGGTTGGCTCATCGGCTAAAAGTAATTTAGGATTGGCCGCTACCGCGCGTGCTATGGCAACCCGTTGTTGCTGTCCGCCTGATAATTGCTGAGGATAATGGTTCCTTCGGTGTCCAATTTTCATGCGATCGAGCATTTCGAGAACGCGTGCTTTCTTATCAGCCGATTTAATATTTAAATAATTAAGCGGCAGTTCAACATTTCGGTACACATTTAGTTCATCAATCAGGTTAAAACTCTGGAACACAAAATTTACATTTCCTTTTCTGATTTTATTGCGTTGTTTTTCTTTTTGAGATCCTACTTCTTGATTGTCAAAATAATATTTTCCTTCTGATGGACTATCCAGCATTCCCATGATGTTGAGCAAGCTTGATTTACCACAACCCGAAGGGCCCATGATAGCAACGAATTCTCCTCGTTTAATTTCCAGTTGAATGTTATTGAGGGCAGTGGTTTCAACCTCTTCAGTCCGAAAGGTTTTACTTAGGTTCTCTATTTTTATCATGTTAATCAGATTAGTAATACAATTGTACTGGTTTCATATTATAAACACAAGCGAATTAAATAGTATGTAATTTAAAAGACTTGCTTTATTATTGGTGTTTTGTTGCCAATTATTATGCCTGTTATTGAATATAGCAGATAGTCAGAATACTAGGTTGTATTTTGTGATGCAGCTCTGAACAGGACTGTAAATAAATTTTATTATAAGTGTATAGTTTCTTTACAATTAATAGACTTGTTGGGGAAGGTTTTTTACATTTGAAAAGAATTAAAATTTGATTATGTCAATAGGTAGAGTTTTAATAGTTGATGATCACAAAAGGGTGTTGACCGCTTTGCAGATCTTGCTCCAAGATGAATTTGAAGAAGTGCAGACTTTGTCAAATCCGAATTCGTTACTTTCAGCACTGGAAACCAATCAGTTTGATATCATTCTTCTGGATATGAATTTTTCGGCAGGAGTGAATACAGGTAATGAAGGTTTTTTTTGGCTGAATAAAATTTTGGAGAAAGATCCAAACATGGCAGTTGTTTTACTCACAGCCTATGGAGATGTAGACTTAGCTGTGAAGGCTATGAAAGTAGGAGCAATCGATTTTATTTTAAAGCCATGGGACAATAACAAATTGATTAGTACACTAAATACGGCATTGCAACTTCGACGATCGAAACAGAAAATTGTGCAGTTGGAGAACGAAAAAGCGGAGTTGACGCGAGAGATAAATCAACCGTCAACACAAATGATTGGGCGTTCTAAATCCATGCTTGAAATGAAACGCATTATTGAAAAGGTAGCAAGTACCGATGCCAATATTTTGATTCTTGGAGAACATGGAACAGGCAAGGAGTTAATTGCAAGAGAATTGCATCAAAAATCGGAACGATCCAATGGCGTATTTATTACTGTTGATATGGGCGCAATTTCCGAATCATTGTTCGAGAGTGAACTTTTCGGGCATGCGAAAGGTGCTTTTACTGATGCTCGGGAAAGTAGAGTTGGTCGATTTGAAATTGCCTCTGGAGGGACACTGTTTTTAGACGAAATAGGCAATCTTTCTATGCCGATGCAAGCCAAGTTGCTTAGTGCATTGCAAACACGTAAGATCATTCGCTTGGGCGACAATCAGGTTCGTGATATTGATATTCGATTGATTTGTGCAACCAATAAGAATTTGGTGCAGATGGCAATGGATGGTGAGTTTCGGGAAGACTTGCTTTATCGAATTAACACCATTCAGATTGATGTGCCTGAATTAAGGAATAGAAATGGGGATATTGCAGTATTGGCGGAATATTACCTGAGGAAATATGCTGTGAAGTACAACAAGGAAAATCTTCGGTTTGCTAAAAATACGATGGATAAACTAATGAGTTATTCTTGGCCTGGAAATGTTCGGGAGCTGCAGCACACGATCGAAAAGGCGGTTATTTTAACTGATAATTCGGAATTGTTAGCTGAAGAGTTTCTTCTTAAGGAGAGACGCATCAATGAAATGAAAAATGAAGCTGTTTCATTCGAAGAGATGGAAAAGCAATTGATTGGTTCTGCAATGGGCAGGCATAAAGGGAATATGAGTCATATAGCTAAGGAGTTAGGTGTAACTCGCCCAACCTTATATCATAAAATTAAAAAGTATGATTTATAAAAAATTGTTGGTTCAGATCATTGTCCGGATTACTGGGATTGTTCTTCTTGCATTTCTTTTTGGCTGGTTGTTCTGGGTAAGCAAATATTCGAATTTATCAATTGTTGTACTTGTACTTATTTGCTGGCAAGTTGTTAAATTGATCTATTTCCTGAATTCAACCAACCGCTTGTTAAGTCAGTTTTTTTTATCCGTAAAAAATGAAGATTCTAGCCTTAAAATACCAGAAATGTTTGAAGGGAAATCATTTCATGAACTTCGTGTTAGCATGCAAAATGTCAACCAAATAATAAAAGATTTACGTCTGAAATTCCAACAAAAGGAGATTTTTAGTGATGCTATAATTGAGAATGCTGCGATTGGTATTTTAACCATTACTTCTTCGGGAAAAGTAGAATGTATCAATCGGAAAGGTCGAGAATTACTTGGAGTTCATCATTTAGTTAACCTTAAAGCCCTATTAAAATTTGATCCTAATCTAGTCTCTCTTTTTCAACAAATAAAGTCGGGCGAAAGTCGTATTATCGAAACACAAGGTAACCAGACTAAAATGCATTTATTGGTTAATTGCAGCGCATTGTTGTTAGGTAAGGAAAGCTATAAATTACTTTCCTTTGCGGATATTAAAAACCAGCTGGATGCGAAGGAGTTGGAATCGTGGCAGAGCTTGATTAATGTTCTCACTCACGAAATAATGAATTCAGTTTCGCCCTTAACTTGCTTGTCTGAAAATCTGGAGAAAAGCTACAAAGAGATGGAATCCGGAACATTAATCTCTGAAAAAATATTGACTAAAACTCAAACAGGATTGCGGGTAATTAGGGAGCAAGGAGAGGGGTTGATGCATTTTGTTGAAGCTTACCGCGAATTGTCTCGTATACCGAAGCCACAAATAAAAGAAGTCGCGGTAAAACATTTGTTTGAGCATGTTAAAGCATTTCTTTCTTTAGATGAGGATACTAATATTGCCTATCAGTTTACCATTTTGGATAAGGATTTGGTTATCGAGATTGATGAACAACTAATTGTTAAGGTGATTGTTAACCTGATTAAAAATGCCCAGTTTGCGATTAATGAGAATGGTGTAATAAAGCTTGAAGCTAAATCTGATGGTGATGGATTTGTTCAGATATCAATAACGGATAATGGTTCAGGTATTAAATTAGAAGACATTCAGAGTGTTTTTATACCATTTTTCACAACAAAAGAAAATGGATCGGGTGTTGGTTTATCCATCGCAAGATCCATTATGCGTTTGCACAACGGCAATATAAACCTAGAATCTTTTTATGGTGAAGGGACAAAGATGTTGCTTTCATTTAAGGAGCCAATGCCGGAAATAGCTAACGAGAGAGTATCGATGTAAATCCAGCTTACTTTTTACTGTATCTTAATTTATTATTGTGTTAGGTAACGTATATCTTTAAATTAGGGGTAAATTGAAAATAAATTGAGCAACAAGGACTAACGAATGTTAAAATATGATATTTTAGTAGTATGGAAGAGCAAAAAGCATTAAGATCGAAAATATTAGAGATGTTGTATAAAGGTGAATCTGAGTCTGTAATTCTGAATGAATTGGTGAGTCAGGCTCAATTGATTGCAACAGATTCTATTTGTTCAATTTTATGTGCTGATGAGGATGGAGAGCACTTATTGTTTGGAGCTGCACCTAACTTACCTGATTTCTATAATAAAGCAGTAGATGGTATTTCTATTGGGTATGGAATTGGATCATGTGGAACAGCTGCTTTTACTGGAGAAAGAGTTATTGTAGAAGATATTAATGCTCATACTTATTGGAAGGATTTTAAAAACCTTGCTAAAGAAGCAAATATAGGATCTTGCTGGTCGGAACCCATAAAAGATGCTTCAGGTAAAATTTTAGGAACTTTTGCCATTTATCATTGTTTCCCTAATACTCCAAATCCTAAAGATCTTGAATTGATTTCAGAACTATCTGACCTAACAGCAATTGTTCTTGATCGCAATCGTATTATGAGGAAATTAGAAGAAAGTGAAAACACATACAAAACACTAGCGAGCGCCAGTAGTGAGGCTATCTTTATTGTTGAAGGAGATAAAATAGTCGAGGTAAATGCACGGGCCGAAATAATGACTGGATATTCAGTACTGGAACTATCTGGTATGTCTATTTTTAATTTTATAGGAAGGGAGTATTGGGTTATTCCTTTCACTGATGAATCTAGAAAAAATCGACAGAAAATTGAGGCTGTAGCGGTTAAAAAAGATGGAATAAAAATAGATGTTGTTCTTCGTATTAAAAATTCCACTTTTAAAGGTAAAGAAGTGTGTTTACTGTCCATTCGCGATGTAACTAATTATTTGAACACCAAGAAAGAGTTACACAAATTATCGCAATCTGTTATTCAAAGTCCTGTATCTGTTGTGATTACAACTTCTGAAGGAGATATAGAATATGTAAATCCAAAATTTAATGAACTTACCGGATATTCATTAGAGGAGGTTTTTGGTAAGAATCCGCGAATTTTAAGCTCTGGAAAAAATAGTAAAGATTTATATGAGTTAATGTGGAAAACCATTAAGGAGGGCGATGAGTGGAGAGGAGAATTTCATAATAAGAAAAAAAACGGAGAGTTGTTTTGGGAGTTAGCAACAATTTCATCTATAAAGGATGAGAATGGGCAGATTATTAATTTTATTGCTGTTAAGGAAGATATTACCGAGCGCAAGAGACAAGACCAAATTCAGAAGATAATATTAAATATTTCGAATGCGGTTTTTTCACAAAATACTTTAGTGGAGTTTATTCAATTTATCAGAGAAGAATTGTCTGCTATTATTGACACAACGAATTTCTTCGTGGCCTTATATGATGACGAAACGGAGATGTTTAGTTTGCCATTTCAGTATGATGAGTTTGATTCATTTGATAAATTTCCCAAGGGGAAAACAATTTCAGGTTGGGTTGTAGATCATGAAGTGGCTCTTTTGGCAACAGAGGAAAAATTAAGTGAGTTGGAGGCTAAAGGTGAAATTGACCTAGTAGGTGAAGCATCAAAGATTTGGCTTGGAATGCCTCTTAAGGGAAAAGAAAAGGTGATTGGCGTGCTTGTGATTCAAAGTTACGAAGATAAAGATGCTGTTAATGAAGAAGATAAAGAGATGTTGGAGTTGGTTTCACATCAGATTAGTATTTCGATAGAGCAAAAAAGAACAGAGCAAGAATTACATAAAGCTTTGCGCGACGCTACTGAATCAGATCGATTAAAGTCTGTTTTTTTAGCTACCATGTCTCATGAATTGCGTACCCCCTTAAATGCAGTAATTGGGTTTTCCGAATTAGTCGATAAGGAAACAGATATAGAAACTGCAGTTGAATATTGTAAAATGATTAATCAGAGTGGTCAGAATCTGCTAAATATTGTAGAGGATTTGTTCGATATTAGTTTAATACAATCGGGTGCTATTAAAATTAGGCATGAAGATACTAGTTTGTTAAATTTGTTTTACGAGATAAGTGCAGTTATTCAGGTAGAACAGAAAGTACTTAATAAAGAACATCTCGAATTGATATTAAATATTCCACCTAATTTTTCTGGTTTTTATTTAAAAACTGATTCACATCGTTTTAAGCAGATATTTTTGAATTTATTAAAAAATGCTTTGAAGTTCACTGATAAGGGAAATATCGAATATGGATTTCAGGATTTTGATCCTAAATCAAATCGGCCAGTACAATTTTTTGTGAAAGATACAGGAATAGGAATACCTGAAGAAGTGCAAGAAAGTATTTTTGGATTGTTCCGACAGGCGAATGAAAAGCTTTCAAGGAAATATAATGGAGTCGGAATTGGATTATCTATCTCAAAGAGTTTAACTGAATTGTTGGGAGGTAAAATTTGGTTTGATTCAAAGGCGGGTGAAGGATCAACTTTTTATTTTACGCATCCTATTAAATAACTTATAGTTTCTGATTAAATTTTAATTCTCTTGAAAGCTTAATATCCGTTAAGCTTTTTTAACCATTATTTGCATGCAATTCATCAAACTATTCGTTTGAAAATAAAGCAAATGTCCTGTTAAAATCGTAATTTAATAGGTAGGAACCTTTTTATGCCCCTTTAAACTTTTATAGCCATGACATTGCAAAAATACATCCGTACAATCGGTAGGTGTTTGTTGTCGCTTACCTTCATTTGTTTTAGTACATCACTTGTTAAAAGTCAGAAGCAACCACCAGATAAGCTAGGAGAGTTAATTCTGGTAGAATCATCAGAAAAGATTCAAGAACCTCAACAAAAGGAGAAAAATCAAACTCCACTTGGATTATTTGCCTATAATAAATGGGTGGATTTGAATGAGAATGGTCGGGTAGAAAGCAATGAGTTTTTTGGTTTAGGAAAAGACTCTTTTTCAAAAGGGGAGCCTATTAGCGCATCTTTGTATGAACCAAATTTGAGCGATGGGTCAAATTTAAAACTAAGAATTTGGGATACGAGTGGTAATTTGATTCGTACCCTTAAAAAAAATTATACCTCAACACCCTTGTTTACTTATTCGGGTTTTGATTCATTCCTTCCTGTAGGGAATTATATTTTTACTATTAATCCGGAGGAAACCGGAACAACCTACCAAATTCGCTTTTCCTTAAAAGAGCCTAATGGAAATATTTATTCTCAAATTCGCAAAAAACTACTTCCAGAAAACTTGCATGTATTTAAACAGTGGATTGATGAGGATGGAGATATGAAATTGGATAGCACCGAAGTGTTTGCTTTAAATCAGAAACAGTACAATTTTGCAGATGTGAATTTTGAATTGGGATTAAATCTTCCTTCAAGTAACAAGCAGGTTGTTTATCAGGTCTGGGATGCTCAACATCAATTGATGAGCATGCACATTTCTAAATTAGACAGCCTCCAATATTATACGATGAATGTCGATACGCTGCGAAAAGGAAATGATTTTTTGAAGGTTTTAAATGTTGCTCCAGTAGGTGATTATTTAATAACAGCTTCGGTTACAGGAGACGAGTTGAAGCAATATCAAATTCCCATTCAAATTATTGATACTACACAGACCATTGGTTCCGAATCAGACATTGAACTTAAACAAGAACCGGATTTAATTGCAACAAAAGATACAGCATTAACAGTTCCACAAATGAGTATGGGAACATCGGAGAATGTAGATAATTTAGCGCCAGAATTTAAGAAAGGACAGGAGGGTTTTTTCTTCTTTACAGGATTTATTGATTTGAATGAGAACAATATTCAGGATCGGGATGAGTTTATGGGAGCCGATCAGGATTATTATTATTCGGAATCAGAAAATATCTTTGCGCAGTTCCATTTAAGGCAATTTTATAATACGACCCTAAAATTGCAGATATTGGATGGTGAAAAACAGCTAGTTAGAGAGCAAATTGGTAGTTATGGAGAATCTCCATTCGTATTTAAAGTTTCAATGCCCGATGATCCGTTAATTTCTGGAGATTATCAATTACTGATGATGCCCTTAGGGGCAGAAATAAAATATCGATTAGATCTAACAATTAAATAGTCAAAAATCCCGCTTTTGGATTTCCAAAAAGCGGGATTCTATCTAATCTATAAACTCTATGAAAAAAGGATATATTCATAGAACTGTGTCTGACCATTTTATTTGTAAACTTGGCGTTTTCTCATTTACGAATGGTTTTTAATAAACCTAACTTTTCGAGTAGTTGTGAGTTTTCTCGGGTACTTGGGTTCCATACCATTCTATTCCGGTTATTTGTCCTTAATTTATCGTTCCAGATTGTTCCGTTCTGGTTTACGACTCCAGTTTTCAGGTTCCGAACCCTAAAATTTACGTTCTAAAACCACATGGTTAAGGTGATGAACCTATTTCTTTGGATTCCAAATTCAAAATTTAGCTTAGGTAAGCTAAATACTCTGATAAATAAGCAGAGTTCTTTGATGTTGAACCGTACTGTTTTTATTGTAAAGCCAACGCAAACAGTTTTCTATCGACAGAGCGCCTCACTTTTAGTGAACAGTTTCGAGAAAAACGCTATTTATTGCTTCACTATTTTTTTACTAAGTTGCGAACCATCTTCCATTTCAAATACTAAAATATAAGTTCCTTTAGTTAGATTATTCAAGTTTAAATTTACTGATTCATTTGGCGTATTTACGGCCATAATTGTTTTTCCTGATAAATCAATAAGCTGTAATTTATTAACTTGTTTTAGATTTTCAAGATGAAGAATATCACGAACAGGATTTGGATACAAACGTAATTCTTTATTTAGGATATCATTAATCCCTGTTGAATAAGCGATTTCTTCGCTGTAAGAGCTGTAAATAGTCTCACCCTGAAGTAATTCACCCGTAAGTGCAACTGGAGTAACGGAAAAACGAATAAAATTACCGCGATCTGCTCGAACAAGTGTATAAGTTAATTGATTAGCTCCGCTAATAACAGTTTCATTGGTTCCATTCACATCGTCAGCTCTGTACCACTTGTAAATTGAACTTCCTTCCAGATCATTATTTATATCTGAAAAAGTATAACTCGCCTTTAGGGTTTCATCCTCAAGGAAAGTCCCGCTTATAATAATGCTTGAAGCAATAGGTGCTGATTTAACATCAGGAACT
>JAQBBZ010000402.1:0-3344 GCA_032125735.1 Labilibaculum sp. | reverse complement strand
AATATCAGCACCATAAGGCATATATCCTTCAACCGTTGCTAGTAATTCAAGTTTCTTTGCATCCATATCCACCTTATTAATAGTTGAGTATGAACCTTTATCTGTTGTAGATTCATATTTCTTCACAAGATAGACTTCACTAACACCATCCGATATTAAATCTATATCTTCAAGCATATCAATTTGCCCAAAGTCGTATTCTGTAAGCTCCTTTGTTTCAATATTTATTTTTAGGATTTTATACTGATCCACGGGCCATTCAGGGCGCTGCATTATTAAAAGCGCCTTTGTATTAACAAGGTAGCACAATGAAGAATACATCATCTCCGAATTTTCATGGTCTAATTTAGGCAACTCCATAAAAGATGTTTCTTCTCCCGTTATTGGATCGATGGTCACAATAAAATCACCACCATTATCATAGATGGTTTTCATGACAAAAATCGTCTCTTGCAACACCTTTAAAACACCCAAATCAATACTTTTTTCATCGACTGTTACAGAAAGGTTTCCTGTTTTGGCTTCTTTGGGAAGAATCAGCTTAAGCTGAGAAGCTGTTGCTTCTGCAACAGGAATGATCAGATCATTCAATTTTACCAGGTTATCTTCTTTTACTGCGCTAAACCCTTCACCAGTAATTATCAACTCATCGCCCGCTTTGGCTTCAGTAACATTAAGTTTTCCCGCTACCAGTTCAAGTATATCATCACTATCCGAACAAGAGAAATTAAGTGCTCCTACCAAGCACATCATTAAGAATAATTTTATTTTCATTAGTATATATTTTATGAATGTTTAAAGCCTGCTCTTCCGAGCACAGCCTATTTATTAAAACATTCACGAATGTAAAACATTTTACTATAAACTAATAGCTTAACAAAGCAAAATCATACTGTTTATAATGAATTTAATAAACGACAAGCATTACAATTCAAACACAACTATTTACTTAGCAGGCGGATAGCCTCATCGTACGAATGGGGAAGCTTTTTGTTCAGCACTTTTCCATTTCTGTCGACCAAAAAGAACACCGGAATGGCCCGGGTAAATATGGCCTCGTTTGGAAAGGTTTTTTCCAATAAAAACTGAATGCCTAAATTTTGGAACACGCCTTTATCGGGCCCGGTAAAATCGAGCAGGTAGGAGTTCCCTTTTAAAGCCGTAGCGGAAACCAAAGAATCGACTTCCGCTTTGTTTTTACTTGCTGCAATTAGTAGTATTTGATATTCAGAAGTATCGATATTTTCCTGCAGCCGGGGAAGAGTTTCGGACAAAGTCTTGCGACAGCCACTGCACCAGGTCGTCCAAACGTAGACCAGGGTTTTGTCCTTTTGGGAGATGAGATGACTTAGTTTTTGGGAATCAATCATACGGTCCCTTCCGGTAGTGTTTGAGCAGGAAAGGGCTCCTAACAATAGGCTAATGGCTAATAGGTATCTCATGGCAAGCAATTTTGTAAACAAAAGATACAAATTTTATGATTGCCTTTGCAAAACGACACGCCTTCGCCCATTAAAATAAGCCCCCTGCTCAACAGATCAATTCTAATGGGTAATTTCCTCATCGCTTAACACACCCGAAAACTCATCATTTTCAAAGTCTTCTTTGTTTAGCCAATAATCAGATGTGATTAGCTGATACCTATTCTCTCCCATGGGCTTTAACTCCCAAATAATGCTGTTCGCATCTTTTAATTCCTTCTCCGAATCAAGTTGCTCATCAAACAATCGTTTCAACAAACTTCTTTCTGATAACAAATCACTGATGGTTCGTAAAACAATCTCTTTTGTAATGTCGATCTTGCTCTTAAAAATAAGTTCGAAGTCAATCACAGAAGCAAGTGTTTTAGGGAACTTGCCATTGTAAGTTTCGTACAGAAATTGGTTAATGCTGAATAGCGGATAATGCAGGGAAATATCAGAATACTCCTCCGAAACCTTATCTTCCAGCATTTCATGCGATAGATTTTGGATTTGACCTTCCTTTAAGAAGTCGCTTAGTTTGTATCTCAAAAGAATTTCAGCCGCTTCATTTGGCTCAAAATCTGAAATGGCCATGGTCAGCATTTCCAGCAAGTCCGCTTCCGGAAGACTTTCTGCATCCGCATAATCGAACAGTTCGAGCAAATTGATGTAATCTTCTTTTGTCCAGTATCCCTCTATCTTTTCAACAGATTTTATTTTTTCAAGTCTGATTGTAAAATTCATCTTCTCTTTTTTTAAATTGTTTTCAATGGCAGTTTGCCTACAACTTAGTAAACTGCTTAGTTGAGTACTATATCAAATTAACATCAAAACCAATCTTCTAAAATGTTTCTTTTTAGCTATATCTTCGTTAAAAAAATGCAAGGTAACTCGGCTATCTCTTACTTTTTTGCCTTGATCTAGCTAAAAACTTTTCCATTTTAAGTAAAGATCATTTTGAAATTAAATTGATATTAAATGTAACAGTTTTAAGTACGCACAACACTTGAAGGCTAAAATAAATACGCAGGAAAACAGAACTTGAAAACCCACTTGAAGCAAGTGGTTATCAGGCTTATATCTTGAAATGGCAGAGGGATGTGTGCCGCTTTCTTTTGGCAGAATTTGTTATGAAATGATCTTCAGATTCAGCAGGCTATCAATCAGAAATATATGCATGTTGATTAATCCAACAATAAAGTCTTTGCTACCCGCTCTTCGCTGAATTACAGTGAGCAATTCTGCTTTTTTTAATTCCGCTATCGTTTCATAAGAGAGAGAATAGACATTGTACTCTAAAAGGGATTTTTGGAATTTGGGCTCCAATAATTGCCTTGCCAACCCGGGTTGGCTGCTTTTAATTAAGTAGCGCTTGTCGAATTCGTGCGAGCCTACTTCTATTTCGGGCTTGCCAAACTTCTTTAGAATCCTTTCCATAAAATCCTCCCAGCTAAGCATCAAATCAAAGTCCATTCTTGATGCGAAAGTGACCTGAAATTTTAAGGGACGCGAGTCGGAAACCGAAATGTTGATTTGCCACTTTTTATAAGGAATCGTGATGTGATGAATTTCAAGTGCGTGACTGGAATCCGATTTTATTTTAAACTCCCCATGGTAGCTTTTTGCAATCTCTTTCCACATTTCTCTTTTGGGAAAATTGTCTGTATACCCATGGGATGGAGTCTCCAGTAGTTTTTCAATTTTATTCTTTTCTTCTTCTTTACTCATGATAAGTAGGGCTAAGGGAGTTGGTATAGTAAGCTAAATAAGATCAAGTTTTACTTTTTAGATGGCCTGACGGATGGCGGTATGGCCGATTGCGGGCTTTAAAATTTTCAAGTTACACGAAAGTTGAAGCGAGCTACAAACCTTGAATTTACT
>JAQBBZ010000401.1:0-6367 GCA_032125735.1 Labilibaculum sp. | reverse complement strand
CTAATTAAATGTGGCAAAACGTCATTTTTTTAGTCTTTTTCTGAAAATACTGATAAAGGCCTGTTTGTCAGGCTGTAACAGCACAAAATAAAACTGGGGTTTTCTTGTGCTTCTCCCTGTTTAGGCTTTTCCGAAACTTAACCATATATTATCTAGCATTTTGATTTATGAAAAAACACTCAAAATTCAGCTCTTGGCAGGCTATCAGCAAAATAAGTTTTCATCCTGTAAGCCCAGTATTTTTGCGATGTTAAGTTTTTTGAGAAAAAAAAGATCCTGAAAAAAGCATTTTTATAAAAAAATCTTTTCTAGCTTTAATACAGGGTCCTAAACAATATATTTAACTAATTAAAATTATTAACAATGAATGAGATTGTGTTTTGGCAGCGAAGCGAACTTTACAAGGATAGGGACAGCAAATTTTTGCTTTGTGCGGTGGGATATTTGTCTTGTTTCCTATCAATTGGCTAGCAAATTGTTGTCGGAGTGTTTTTTTAGGCTTGTTGCCAACGGTCTTGCGTCGAGTAGGCAAATAGGAGTTTGACTTCGTCGATTTTCAATTCAGCGTAAGCCTCTCGCAGCACGTATCTCACCATTTTTTCCCTCCTCATTTGTTTTTTGCATCAGGTTCAAATCTTATTTAACTTTAGTTGATCACACGATCAATCAAAAAAACAAACCAAACTAATTCACAAATACGATGGACCTCAGCATTTTTACCGACAAAGCAGTAGAGCCAAATCTCGATGACTTAAAAAACAATTTGGATTCGACTTTTGATCTGTGGCAGCAGATTATCGAAATTGTAAAAGAAAAATATCCAAAGCCAAAAGAAGAGTGGAACTATCCGGGTAAAAAATACGGATGGAGCTTTCGCCTAAAAGATAAAAAACGGGCGATCATATACCTGCTTCCCCGACAAGGCTATTTTAAGGTGGCCTTAATTTTTGGTCAGAAAGCGACTGATCAGATTATGGCCAGCGATATTGATGCTGCAATAAAAGAGGACTTAGCTGCGGCTAAAAAGTATGCCGAAGGACGAGGGCTTAGTCTTGAGGTTCACGATGCCAAATGGATGAACGACATCGGGAAATTAATCGATCTGAAAATTGCGAACTAAGCAATGTGTTACGACATACAAGCAAAACTGGAAGCTCAGCTAAAACGCGCGCGCCGACTGAATCAAAAAGATGTGATCCGCGAATTGGAAACCAATTTGCAGCCATACATCACGCAATGGCATCATGTTTCGGGTTTTGCGCACCCAAGCTTACTGATTTACACCAACGAAACACCTGCTTTGCCCTCTCCCGCTTCGTGGGGCTTAATTCCCGAATGGACGAAAGATAGAGTGCAGGCCAATAAAATACGTCGCAATACGATTAATGCCCGAGGCGAAAGTATTTTTGAGAAGCCATCTTTTCGGGATTCTGCAAAACACAGGCGTTGTTTACTTACAGTAGATGGTTTTTTTGAACATCACCACCGGGGGAAACAAAGCTTTCCTTATTTTATCCGCAAACAAAATGGCGATGCCCTAACAATGGCCGGGCTTTGGGCCGAATGGCCCGACAGGGAAACCGGCATTTTAGAGCGTACATTCAGCATTGTTACCTGCAAGGCAAATCCTCTGCTTGCCAAAATTCACAACAACCCGAAACTTTCCGAACCCAGAATGCCCTTGCTTCTTCCCGAAGACATTGCTGATGAATGGCTGCAGCCCATCAATAATAAAAGTGATCAGGAACAAATACAGAACTTGATTCACGCATCAAGCGAAGAATTAATTGCCTATACCGTTCGCCCCTTACAAGGAAAACTGGCAGTTGAGAACAGTCCCGAGGTCACAAAAGAATACTTCTATGACGAATTGAATGAGTTGTTTTAGGATAAAATAAAAAGTCGCAATTTTCCTGTTTGCATTGAAATATATTTTAATACATTAGTGCATCAGTTTTCGGTATCACCGAAGAGTAAAAGAATACTGAAAAAAACAGTTATATTAAAATATGATAATCTAACACGAATCACATAAAACTGTAATTATGAAAATATTAGCAATAGAAAAAGAATATAAAGATGTTGACTGGAATAATAAGAGTTGCATTTTAGAGCAAGAAGCCCGACATGTTCACGAATTATACATCTCGGAATACTTGCGTGAAATCTATTTTAATGAAGACAACAATGCAGTACTGATCATGGAGTGCAAAAGTTTGGAACATGCAAAAGAGATTTTAGATGAACTTCCATTGGTAAAAGCAAAATTGATCAAATTTAAGATCATGCAACTCAATCCTTATACAGGATACAAGCGAATAATAAAGAAAGAGAAGATTTAAAAAACGCTTGCAACAATTCATTAAATTCCAGAATAAGAAACTTCACATTATACCTTGCGCCAATAAGAAGCTATAATGTGTCGTTTTAAATACCCTGATCCCTAAAAAGGATCTCACTTCAGAAGTAAAATACAAAACGGATATCCTTTTGCGAGGAAAGCTATTTTCATTTCCCCTATCAATGCCTAAAAAATTAGTATTAGATCGCAACTGCAGTTTTGGATCAAACATAAATTCTTAACTTCGTGATACAATTAACTAAATTGCAGCTACAAATTAATTGAGGTGCTTGCAAATACGATTTTAAGCGTAGATTTTTTAAAAGTAGAATTCTTACTCTTGTTTTATGCTTTTACAGATTGCACTAACAGTATCGGTTTTATTACAATTCGGAGCTTTTTTTATTACCATTAGCCTGATTCCGAAAACCCGTTTCAATGGATCATGGATCATGGTATCCATTGGGTTCTTGCTAATGGCTTTGCGCAGATTTACAGAACTTTTTGATGTTTTCGCGGCAGACCAAAGTAAACCGGAAAGCTTCATCACCAACTGGATGGCTGTAGTAATTTCAATGCTCATGTTTTTTGGTTCTTTTTACATTCGTCGTATTTTTCAACTACAAGATGAGATTGATAAAGAGAGAAAAGAGACTGAAGCGAGAGTACTAAGTGCAGTTATAAAAACCGAAGAGCACGAACGCCATCGTTTTGCCAAAGAATTGCACGATGGTTTGGGGCCTATCCTTTCTACCATTAAAATGACAAACTCGGCTCTAATTAAGACTGTTGAAAACCAACAAAACCAGCAAATAGCGAGTAAAACCGATCAGGCCATTAACGAAGCCATTATCACCGTTAAGGAGATATCCAACCAATTAAGTCCGCATATTTTGGAACGATACGGTTTAGAAAAAGCCGTTAAAACCTTTATCGAAGGAATTCAACTGGCCGATCAGTATCAAATTCAATTGAATATTCAAATAAACAAAGAACGCTTCGACTACAATGTGGAGTTAATCCTATATCGAATCATCGGCGAATTATTCAACAACACCATTAAACATGCCTCTGCGTCTAAAATTGACCTTTCATTACTGAACTATCATCACAAACTAGAATTGATATATAGTGATAATGGCATCGGCTTTTCCTCCAAGCTAATACCGATAAAAGGAATGGGCATGTCAAATATCCACTCCAGAGTAAAATCCTTGGATGGAACCATTGAAATAAACAGTAAAAAAAATCACGGCTTTTACCTCAAAATTGAAATACCGATATCATGACTGAATCTTTAAAAATAGCACTTGTTGATGATCACGATTTATTTCGGGAAGGGCTATTCTTTCTTCTCAACAATCAAAATAATAAGACGGAGATAAAGCAAGCCTGCAATGGACATAAATTATTGGAGCTACTTTCCAACTGGCAGGCCGACATCATTCTTATGGATATTGAAATGCCCGTAATGAATGGAATAGAGGCAAGTAAAGAGGTTGTAAAAAAGTATCCCAGCACAAAAATAATTGCCCTGTCGATGCACGCCAACGAAAATTATTATTCGGATATGATAGATGCAGGAGCCAAAGCTTTTCTGCTTAAAAATTCCAGTTTCGAAGACGTTCAGCAAGCAATTAAAGCCGTTAGAGAGGACAAAAACTACTTTTCACCCGAAATATTAGAGAGTATTATTACCAATTTGAGTCATAAAAAAAATCACCTCTCGAAGTCAGATTTGACTCATCGGGAAATTGAGATCTTATACAACATTTGCAAGGGATTATCGAATCAGGAAATTGCCGAAATGCTCTTCATCAGCAAACGCACGGTTGACAAGCACCGTGAAAACATTTTGCTGAAAACCCAATCGAAAAACACCGCATCGCTGGTCATTTATGCCATTAAAAATCAGATTTTTGAGGTGTGAAAAAGAAAAGATTAAGACAGAACAAACACAATACCCTGCCTTTGCGGATAAGATTTCAGTGCGCTGCACCTTAAACAAAAACTTTCCAAAACCTTTCTACAAAGATTACGGTACTCTGTACCGCCACAATAATTTCATTTTGGTACAATAAAACAAGAGAGTTACGAGATGTTTACAGAAGAACAACAACAGCTCTCAAAATCACATATTCGAGGTGTGAAAAAGAAAAGATTAAGACAGAACAAACACAATACCCTGCCTTTGCGGATAAGATTACATTAGTAGGCTAGATGGGGTTCTCCCAGGGAAAAAAAGTTAATGACATTCCTTTTACTCCAAGCACTATACGTACAAACACCTATTGCACAATTACGTTTTTATACGCTGATATATAGCCTACAGATGAAATACTTTTGATGTAGACCAATCAAAACAATCTGCCATGTTGATTCCTTTTATAATTCCCTTTGTAATCGCCATTTTTTTATCGATAAATATGGGAGGCAGCGGAACAGGCCCTGCTTTCTCTGCAGCCTATGGTTGTAATGTGATTAAAAAAAGTTTAATACCTGGATTATTTGGGCTAATGGTGTTTATAGGCGCCATTGTTGGTGGTAAAGAAACAGCCCAAACCATTGGCAAAGGCCTACTCGATCCAGAATTAATGAGTTTTTCGGTAGTCTCGGCCATATTATTGGCTGTTGCCATTTCATTGCTTATCGCAAACATTTTTGGTATCCCTCAATCAACCAGTCAGTCAACAGTAATGGCCGTTACTGCACCGGCAATCTATTTTAATTCTCTAAATACCGACAAACTATTATTCGAAATTCTGCCAACCTGGTTTATTATGCCAATTGTGGCTTTTGCGCTGGCATTTTTGATTGGCAAATACATTTACAAACCCATTAGAAAGCGTGGCTACACCATTTCGAAAAAAGTGAACGACAGCTATCTGTTAAAAGGCTTAATCGTAATCATGTCCTTATACGTAGCCTTTTCGATAGGAACCAATAACGTTGCCAATGCCGCTGGTCCCTTATCATCAATGGCATGCAACGAACTAATGGTGACCCAAAATCACTACTTGCACGTAATGATTCTTGCGACACTAATAGTCGCGCCAAGTTTCTCAATAGGCAGCTCTATTTTTGGCGATAAAATTTTACAAAAGACAGGAAAAGAAATCGTGCTGTTCGGAAGAATCGAAGCAGTTATCATTGCTTTCATCTCGGCTAGCCTGCTGCTTAGCGCATCGTTAATAAAAGGAATCCCAACCTCATTGGTACAGCTTAATGTGGGTGCTATTATTGGAATTGGAGTTGCTAAACTTGGGTTCCGAAACATATTTCGAAAAACCGAAGTCGATCGTTTTTTTGTGATGTGGATCATCGCTCCCATTGTTTCTTTTAGTTTGTCTCTATTTTTTACTTATGTGCTGGATATCATGGGACTCATTCATTTATAAGCAATAGATCGTTAGATGTGAGATATGAGATTCTTTTGAAATATTGTATTTTTATTTAGATGAGGTATTAGTCTAATGCCGATGTAATGTTTTGTAGGTCTCGCTTTTTTGCGCCATGATTTTTTGGCATTTTTTTAAATAGTTGTATCAAATTATTAATAGCAGCACAGCATGAATTTTCCGAATCAAATCTTCTCGGCTCGGCAAAAATCAAATCAAAATCTACGCTGCAATGCACCTTAAAATTATAAGGAGCTGTAAACTTTATAAAAGAATAAATTAATACTTATTCTCAAAAAAACGTTTAGGACGCAATTGATTTATAAGCATTAAATTCAAAAGCGCTCTAAGCGATTAAAAAAACCACGAAGAGCACTTAAAAATTTATTTAATAGCATGAACAACAGGTGGCTGCCATACCTTTAGGTCTATTCCTTCAATTAGGATATTCTCATCTTCAATCTTAACAACGATACCTGAATGAACCTTTTGCATCATGCAATGTTTCGGTAGAAACCTGACCGTTTCGCCAACCTTGATATTTTTTCCATGAAAGCGCCCTTCAAAAGCAATTACCATACAGCAACCCACCGGGGTAAACTCAGTCTCGCTTTCTCTCCTTCTGCAC
>JAQBBZ010000400.1:0-4156 GCA_032125735.1 Labilibaculum sp. | reverse complement strand
ATATTCTCCAAAATCATCAGGAATCAATTCACCCTTTTCATCACGAATAAAATGGTCATCAGCATCAACAGCAAAACGAATTCGTTTGCCATATTGATCAGTTTTGTATTCGCTTTTGTAATTGATTATATTCTCGTACATGGAAATAGGAGCGGGATCTAAGGCTGATTCAATACGACCTAATTTACCGACCACCATTTCAATTTCAGGGATGTTAGCAACTGCCATATCGAGCAATCGAAGTACACGTTTGTTTTCTTCAACCCCAGCATGTGGCATCGAGGTTGGCATCAATAGGAATGATCCTTCATCCAGCGAAGGCATAAATTCTTTTCCGATACCGGGGTAATTGTGATACATCGTTTTCCAAGCGGATGTGCCCGAAATATTAATTCCGATTTTATCCATTCCCCGGGCAACAAAACCGAAGGTGTTTCCAAATCCCAACCAAATAATAACACCCCACAAGATAATAAGTGTGGGAATAGAGAGGAAGATGAACTTATGCTGCAGTGCCCAATTCAATATGCGTTGATAGAATCGTAGGAACAGTAAAAAAACGGACAATAAAGTTGCTATGCTTAGAATGACAAACACATAGTTTGAAAACAAGGAGTTCGACGCGCCCAAAGGCAGCCATTCTTTGGCAAGCAGAAAGGAAACGGCTAAGGCAATTACCAATATATTTGCCCAAGATAATTTGGTTTCATATTTAGTATATACTTGTGAAAGTAAGTTGATGATTCCTAATAAAACAAGGACGACCCCGATCCAGGCCGAGTAGGCAAAAATGGTATAGATTCCGATTAGCAGGAGTGCCGCATTTAATGTTAATTTGATATTTCTCTTTTTGGTACGAATGGAAAACAACCAATGAGCCATGGCCGGTAGAATTACAATCGCGACAATGAGAGCAGATAAAAGCACAAAAGTTTTGGTGAAAGCCAATGGGTGGAATAGTTTTCCTTCTGCCGCCTCCATCGAAAATACAGGAATAAAACTAACAATGGTTGTGAGTACGGCTGTAATTACCGCTGGAGCAACCTCAATTGTTGCTTCGTAAATCACTTCACGAATGTTTCGGTCCGATTTATTTTCATCCAAATGCCTGATCATGTTTTCGGAGAGTACAATGCCCACATCCACAATGGTTCCAATGGCGATGGCGATCCCCGAAAGGGCTACAATATTAGCATCAACATGAAAATAACGCATGGCGATAAAGGTCATGAGTACCGCGATGGGAATTAATGTCGAAATAAGAATACTTGCCCGAAGGTTCATCACCATAATAATGATCACGATAATGGTGATGATGATTTCGAGTGTTAGTGCACTTTCCAGTGTTCCTAAAGTTTCGTAAATCAGTTGCGTTCTGTCGTAAAATGGAACAACAGTCAGTTTTGAGATGGTTCCATCGGCCAATTCCTTTTCGGGAAGACCGACCGAAAGCTCAACGATTTTCTCTTTCACATGATTGATCACCTCTAATGGATTGGCACCATATCGGGCAACCACAACACCACCAACTACATCGGCGCCCATTTTATCGAGTGCTCCACGGCGATCTGATGGACCAAAACTAACATTGGCAACATCTCGAATACGCACAGGAGTGTTGTCATTCACACTCACTACCGCTTCTTCCAGATCCGAAAGATTCTTAACGTAGCCAATTCCACGTACGAAATATTCTGCCTGATTGATTTCAAGGGTACGGGCGCCAATATCCAGATTGGACTTTTTAACGGCATTCATGATCTGCATCAGGTTAACGCCGTGTGCCTGCATGGCTGCAGGATTAACATCCACCTGATATTCCTTCACGTAACCACCAATGGATGCCACTTCGGATACACCACTTGCTGCCGAAAGTGCATATTTTACCTGAAAATCCTGAATGCTTCGGAGTTCCTGCAAATCCCAGCCTCCGGTAACTTCACCTTCCGGTGATCTGCCTTCGAGTGTGTACCAAAATATTTGTCCGAGAGCTGTTGCATCTGGGCCAAGAGTTGGCTGCACATCATCTGGTAATAAATTTTGAGGCAAGGAACTTAGCTTTTCCAGGATCCTGGATCGGCTCCAATAGAATTCGATATCTTCATTAAAAATGATGTAGATACTCGAAAATCCAAACATGGAAGAACTACGGATGGTTTTTACTCCCGGAATTCCCAATAAGGATGTGGTTAACGGATAGGTTATCTGATCCTCAATATCCTGAGGAGACCGGCCAGACCATTTGGTGAATACGATTTGCTGATTTTCTCCAATATCCGGAATGGCATCAACCGACACCGGATCTTTTGGCAGAAAACTAAGGTCCCAGGGAAAGGGTGATGTAATGATTCCCCCGGCTATGAACACAACAAGCAGTATTGCTGTGACTAATTTATTCTCTAAAAAGAATTTAATCGTTCTGTTCAACATGATTCTTTGAATTATAGTAAGAGTCAATAAAATTTTACCACAAAGGATGCCCGAAGGACAGCACAATGGGACACAAAGGACATAAGTTACAAAGAATTGATCACTGTTTAATGTGAGATAAGCCGACGCAAACCATAATATAGAGTTTAGATACAAATCATTGTATTAAAAACTATAGTGCGCCTTAGTGATAGACCTTTGTGCGGCCTTTGCGGTTAATTAACCGATTCAAAAAATCACAAACGAAAAACCTGATTGAGAATGCACAAATCAGGATGCAAGAGTGGGGAAGTATCCCACGCAATAAATTTTACGGCAAAACTTGTTGGCGCTTCGAACTGCACAAGAAAAGGGATGCTCGAAAACAAAAGATCCAACTGAGTGATATTTTGTAATTCAAATACCGAATCAATAAAATCAGCTTTTACCTGCATAAATTCAGAAGTCTCCTTACAACATCCGCAAGGGGTTTCACAACAACTTTCTGCTTCTGTAAAGATTGCAGTAGAGAAGAGTTCTCCACCAGAATAATGCTTATTAATACTCACTCCTGCCGTTGAGATCAGCAGAAGAAGTATCATGAGTATATGTCCAAATTTCTTAATTTGCATACATTGAGAGCATTATTCAAAATCAAAACTACACAATTATACTTGAATGTGTGCTAAAAGGTTTAGGTGTTAACAAAGCTTTAACAGTGATCAGAGGACAGTTATCAGTTAACAATTAACAATGAGAAGTTGGTAGTCATCCCGAGGAACCGAGGGATCTGTTTATTGAAAAGATCCTTCACTTCGTTCAGGATGACCAATTCTGGTTTTTTGCGTTTGCCCCGCAAAAGCAGAGGACAAGAGATTATTCGTTCATCCTTACAATTTTTCATGCTCTTCCTATGGCTTTAGTCAAATGATTTGGATTGTCATCCCGAGGAACCGAGGGATCTGTTTATTGAAAAGATCTTTCCCTTTGTTCAGGATGATGATTTTTGTTTTTTGCGATTGCCCAGCTAAGCAGGGGACACATCATGGGATCAATATTTTATCTATCATGAAAAATTTCTTTGTGCCCTTCGTGCTATCCTTCGTGTTCTTCGTGTTCTTTGTGGTTTTCTATTTTCTTATTGAATCTTTTTATTTGCCCCAGCTAAAGCAGGGGACAAATGACTACTCTTTATTTCTTATGTTTTGCGTTTGGTTTTAACCTGAGTATTTTGAATGTGTCTGTTTCTAACGTCAAGAGTTTTCTGCTAATTGATTGTAATCGTTTGTGTGTTAAATAATCCTAAAATAGGAAAGATTTCGAGTGTTATTTGTCCATGAATAGTGATTAATCAGTAAGATTGTTGGCTTCCAGCGAAAGATTAAATCGATTATTAACTACTTAATTTATTTTTATGAAGAATTTACAACAACTAGTTCAGTGGACAAGAATTGGATTGGTTTCAGCATTTTTGATTGTTGTTATTGTTGAACTTGTACTTGGGGGGCTTGCTATTAGTGGTGAATATTCAATTTTAAGTATTCATAAAAGTTTGAATATATCGATGTGGAAAAATGTGTTAGGACTTTCTTTGATTATTGTGGAGATTGTTATTTCGGAGATGATGTATAAAAAGAAATTGGAATATGTTGCTTTGTTTGAGAGTTTGGAAGAGAAATTAAAATATTTCAGAAAAGCATTTTCTTTTAAAATGTTATTTGGAGCTTTAACAGGGATTGTTGCTATA
>JAQBBZ010000399.1:0-5865 GCA_032125735.1 Labilibaculum sp. | reverse complement strand
GAAATAGGAGGCCTTTACACAAATAGTAATACAAAAAGCTTCGAGCTTGGAGGAGGGTGTCCGAAAAGTAGAATCTTAAGCTATTCAACGACTTTTACTCTTAAATTCCCTAAAGGGAAGTCGTTAAAATTCAGTCTCCCTTTAGGGCAAGGGGTAAAACTGAATTTCATTTTAGTACGAAATAATTACTTTTTGGACATCTTCTTCACGAGTTTAGAATTTCCAATTCGGTCTTTTTATTCGGATTACAAATCCTTAGCTCTTTACCTGTAAATTACAAATTTACAGGAGCTGTCATTTTAAATACAAGTTGGTATAAAAAATAGCATGAGAAAGTCTTGTGATTAAAAAGTGTGATTGGAATATTTAAAACGAAATATCACAACTGATGGGTACTGGTATGGTTTATATTTTATATATTTAGACTCTTAAAAAGAAGATGAATAATAAGTTATTAGCTTTGAGAATTGATAATGAAGAAACTACTTTTAAGTTTGGTGTGTATTACAGGAGTAATTTTTGTTTCTGCACAAAATAAATTTCCTTCCGAATTAGAGAATCCCGAAATGGTGGGAAGAGGAAAAGAGAAAGCCCGTACCGAATTTGTGTCCAATAAGGAATCAAATTCCATTTTATCTCTAAATGGTAAATGGCAGTTCAATTGGGTGAAGAACCCGGCCCATCGGCCTGTTGGTTTTCAAGAATCCACTTATAGTACAAATAACTGGGACGAAATTAATGTGCCAGGTAATTTCGAAATTCAAGGTTTTGGTGTCCCCATTTACGTAAACACAGAATATGAATTTGCTGATACCCGTGCGGTTATTACCGAACTCGAAGCACCCAATCCTCCGAGTGTACCTCACGATTACAATCCGGTTGGTTCCTGCCGAAAGACTTTTACTTTACCATCAGCTTGGGATCAGAAACAAGTGTACTTGCGGTTTTCTGCTTTAAAAGGCGCTTTCTATGTTTGGTTGAATGGACAGGAAGTAGGAATGAGCAAGGGGTCTAAAACTTTGGCTGAGTTTGATGTGACTTCCTACTTGAAAGAAGGGGAGAATTTATTGGCCGTTCAGGTGTTTCGCTGGAGCGATGCCAATTACCTCGAAGCTCAGGATTTTTGGCGACTGACTGGTTTCGACCGGGATGTATATCTCTTTGCCCAGCCAAAACTTAGAATTGAGGATTATGCAGCCATCACTTCTCTGGACGACAGCTGCCGGGACGGAGTCTTGGATCTGAAAATCAATCTGGAAAATAAAACGGACAGGAAGCAGAAGCTTGTTGTTGGCTATGAATTAAAGAATGCTGAGGGCAAACTTGTTTTGGCTGATGAGCAGGAGCAATTCATGGATGCAAATTCTTTTAATGAATTTCGTTTCGAAAACAAACTTAAAAATGTGAAGAGCTGGTCAGCTGAAACCCCTGAATTATATGACTTGACCATTCTTTCAAAAGATAAAAAAGGAAATGTGCTGGAATCGGTGAAGTCCCGAATTGGATTCCGTAAAGTGGAAATTAAAGACGGATTACTCTTGGTAAACGGTGCTTACGTATTGCTGAAAGGTGTGAACCTGCACGAGCATCATCCGGTAAACGGGCATGTAATGGATGAGGAAACCATTCTGAAAGATCTGACTTTGATGAAGGGCTGCAATATCAATGCGATTCGCACCAGTCACTATCCACAATCCAATCGATTCTACGAATTATGCGATCAGTACGGATTTTACGTGATTGATGAAGCCAATGTAGAATCGCACGGAATGGGATACAGTCGCTCTGTTGGTGGCTCTTTAGCGAATAACCCGCAATGGATAAAAGCACATTTGGATCGTACCCAAAGAATGTGGGAGAGAGATAAGAATCATTGCTCTATCATTACATGGTCATTAGGAAATGAAGCTGGAAATGGCATTTGCTTCTACGAAACCTATTCTTACCTGAAAAGCCAAAATGATGGGCGCACCGTGCAATATGAACGTGCTGAGCAAGAATGGAACACCGACATTATTTGTCCGATGTATCCCTCTGTGGAGTACCTTGAAAAATATGGACAGAATAGTAGTGATCGGCCTCTGATTATGTGCGAGTATGCTCATGCCATGGGAAACAGTTTGGGGAATCTAAAAGAATATTGGAATGTTATTGAAAAATACCCTGCCCTGCAAGGAGGATTCATTTGGGATTGGGTGGATCAAGGCATTCTTCAGCATGATGAGAATGGATTGCCTTATTGGGCTTATGGGGGTGATTTTGGTCCGGAAGGAACTCCCAGTGATGGAAATTTCTGCATCAATGGCGTCGTTTCTCCTGACCGCACGATTCATCCTGCTTACTATGAGGTGAAAAAGGTTTATCAGCACGTGAAGTTCGTTTCAGATAAGCCCGCAGAAGGTAAACTTATAATTCAAAATAACTATGCCTTCCTTTCTTTAAAGGAGTTTCAATTGAAATGGCGTTTGGAAAAGAATGGTCTGCTTATAAAAGAAGGAATGCTTTCTTGTCCTGATGTAAAAGCCGGAGAAGAAAGTGAGATCGAACTGTATGATCAAGTTTCCAATTTGGAGACAGATGCTGAATATTTCCTGAATGTTTATTTGGTGAAAGAGCTTGCGGATGCATTGTATCCTGTCGGGCATGTTTACGCCAGCGGGCAGTTTAAGCTAGATCTTGATGAGGCAGAACCAATTTTAAGTAGTGTTAAAGCTGAGCTTCAGATCGAGAAAAATAAAACATCCGTACTTGTTTTCAATGATCAGTTTTCAGTTCAGTTCAATCATGAAAAAGGACAACTTGTGTCTTGGAAAACAAAGGGCAAAGAAATTTTGGAAAATGCTCTTGAATTTAATCTCTGGAGATCGCCCATTGATAATGATTATGGGAATGGTTTGGACAAGAGATGTCGTGTTTGGAGAGATGTGCAATCGAGACTGAAGCTAACAAACTATGATATTGAAAAGATTAATTCGTCGACTTATCGTATTCGTTATCAATTTGATTTGCCGGATGAGGAAGGAAACAAAATAGTCGCAAATTTATCGCAAACTTATTTGATACAGGCTGATGGCAGCATTACCATCCAACAACAAATGAAAACGTTGGATCAAGACTTGCCTGAGTTGCCTCGTTTTGGTCTTAATTTTATCGTGAATCAGGATTTTAATCAGGTGAAATGGTTTGGTCGCGGACCATTCGAAAATTATTGGGACAGAAAAACAGCCGCTTTTGTCGGGTTGTATGAAAGTGCCGTGGCAGATTTGTATGTTCCTTACGTTCGTCCTCAGGAAAACGGGAATCGTTGTGACGTAAGATGGGCTGAATTGAGCAATTCAAAAACAGGTCAAATAATTCGAATGAGTACGAAAACGCATTTTGATTTTAGCATGTTTCATCAGTACAACGGCGATTTCGAATCGGCAGAAAGGTCTGATGGCAGGCAGAAAAAAGGAGTGAAGATCAAAAATCGTCACATCAATGACATTGTGACGCGTCCATTTACATTGATCAATCTGGATGATCGTCAGATGGGTGTTGGAGGAGATAATTCCTGGGGAGCTAAAACTCATCCGGAGTATCAACTTAAAGGAGACACGTTCAGTTTTGAGATTCAATTAAAATTGGAAACTTCGAAATAGTTTCGACTATTCTTCCGAATAATTATTGCGTTTTTAAAATGTAGATAATGAAAAAGACATTCTTATTAATGGTGGCAGGGACTCTATCCTGTGCATTGTTTTCTCAAAAGGTAAAAAAGCCAAATGTTCTTTTCATATTGGCTGATGACTTTGGGTATCATGATATGAGTTGTATGGGCAGTAAATATTACGAAACCCCAAATATTGACAAGATTGCCAGTCAGGGAGTAAGGTTTTCGAATGGTTATGCAGCATGCGCCGTATGCAGTCCTTCCCGTGCGAGTATTATGACTGGAAAATTTACTGCAAGACATGGAATTACTGATTGGATTGGGGCTCCATCGGGTGTTGAGTGGAGAAAGGTGGGGCGTCATAATAAGTTGTTGCCCGCTGCTTATTCTCATGGCTTAAATAAAGAGTGTATTACCCTTCCAGAAGCTTTAAAAGAAGGTGGTTACAAAACTTTTTTTGCCGGGAAATGGCATCTTGGAGATAAGGGGTCCTGGCCCGAAGATCATGGTTTTGATGTTAATAAAGGTGGTTATCATGCAGGACATCCGGCAAATGGATATTTTTCTCCTTATGAAAATCCTAATCTTAAAGACGGAGAAGATGGAGAGAATCTTTCGATGCGATTAGCGGATGAAACGATCAATTTCTTAAAAGAAAATAATTCCAATGAAACAGGACAACCTGTATTTGCTTTTCTTTCTTTCTATGCAGTTCATGCACCTGTTGAAACAACTCAGAATAAATGGAATAAGTATCGTTTGAAAGCAGAAAAAAATGGGCTCAAAAATAAAGGTTTTGAGATGGGGCATTTCCTACCTGTTCGTTTGGTTCAGGATAATCCAGTCTATGCGGGTTTGGTAGAAACGATGGATGATGCCATTGGAAAAGTATTAACAGCATTGGAAAATTTAGGATTGGAAGATAATACCATCGTTATCTTCACTTCTGATAATGGAGGGGTAGCATCAGGAGATGCTTTTTCCACATCGAATTTGCCTTTAAGAGGAGGGAAAGGATCTCAATTTGAAGGTGGCATTCGTGAACCTTTTTTTATTAAGGTTCCGTGGTTAAATGCAGGTCTGGATTGTGATACTCCTGTTATGGGATCCGACTTTTATCCAACAATATTGGAACTTGCAGGTTTGGATTTAAGACCGGAAGAGCATAGCGATGGACTTAGTTTAGTGCCCTTACTTAAAGGGGAGACAATTAATAAGAGACCATTGATTTGGCATTATCCACATTATGGAAATCAGGGAGGAGAACCTTCATCAATCATTCGTAGGGGACAGTGGAAGCTAATTCATTATTATGAAGATGGACATAAGGAACTTTTTAACTTGGTAAACGATTCGGAAGAAGGGAATGATTTGGCAGAGGAGCATCCGGAGTTAGTTGGTGAATTAAGCAATGAATTGTTTGATTATCTGGATCATGTTGGAGCAAATTATCCGGAAAAGGATCCGGAATACAATGAATCTTTGGAGCAAAAATATTTAGAAAATGTGAAAAATAATTTACTGCCTCGTTTGGAGGAAAAACGCTTAAAATATCTTTCAAAAGATTTTGATCCGGGAAATAACTGGTGGGGTAGTATAGTTACATATGACTAACTGTTTTAATTGATAAATTCATGTGAAAAAGAATATTAAGGATGATTATCATTTTAACGATTGGAATGTAACTAAAAGTAGTTCTGTTCCTGCAATTTCAGTAAAATATGCGTTTGTAACTTGCTAAGCTGAATGGATTGTGGGAAAATCGACCCAATCGCTAAAAATATCCCTTTTTTTATCATGAAGATTTTTCACTTTTGAGATGTGAGATAAACTAAGCTTACTACTAGTTATGTAAGCCTATTCTAAATTTGTAAAATACATTGAAATGAAAAAAAAATATACCTGTACCATTTTCCTACTGAGCCTTTTATTTGGTTTTGCATTGCAAGCACAAAAAACAAACTTGGAAGTTTTAGATTGGGGAAATCCCAAAATGTTTGATCAAAACAAAGAGGCTGCACATGCCACATTAATGCCTTTTAAAACGGTTGATGCAGCACTTTCAAAAAAAAGAAATGAATCGGTTTTTTACAAGAGTTTAAATGGAATCTGGAAGTTTAATTGGGTGAAAAAGCCTGCTGACCGTTTGGCTGATTTCTATAAGCAGCAATTTGATGTAAGCGATTGGAACGATATTCCTGTGCCATCGAATT
>JAQBBZ010000398.1:0-8121 GCA_032125735.1 Labilibaculum sp. | reverse complement strand
TTGAGAGATTCTTAGAAAGCCAATATTTATTATTACGTATTAAGTTCTATCTTGCAGGTTCCATCGGCCTCCTCTTCCAGTTTTCTCGCTAAAGTGGGCCGGTTGATGACCAGCCGATGGTTTACCTCATTTTCGTGAATGCTGTTATTCTATTCACTATTTTTACAATCCTCTGTTAAGCTAAGCATAATATTTTTATTTAGTAAAACAAAAACATTAAATTATTAGTCTTACAATTAAAAAAAATGTTCAGGCACACTGCCCAACCTCCTTATTGTCGCTAAAATAGGGGGATGCAGCAAGGCCGGCTTGAGATAAAAAAAAGAAGCGATAAAAGATTCTCTCTTTTACCGCTCCATTCAAATTCCCATATTAATTTATGTTCTGATACCAAATTAACATCAAAACTCATCTTATAAAATAGTTCTTTTAGATTTATAACCAAGTCATACCCTGACATGGCCGGCTTGTTTATAGTCAGAGCATGACCAGCCTGAGATTTTAAGCAGGCTTTTGATAGTAAATCGGTATAAAAGCTAAACGCTATAAAATGGTATTGAGGATAGCTTGAAGCCCTATTCTAAAAAGAGTTAAGCACCAAGTGCACAAAGCTGTTCACGAAGAAATGCGAAGGAATACTGATTCGTATTGAGTATTTAGTGAGAATCACCTGCCCAGTACCGCAAACAGTTAAAGGGAAGCGATAACTTTTGATCATGTAAAAAAGGTGCCTTACGATGTTTAAAACACCAGTAAGACACCTTTCTAATTTTACTACCACTAACTAATAACCATCGTTCTGTATGCTATCAGGATTCTTTTCTAATGTCAAAGTAGGAATAGGCATTAACATTAATCGAGGAGCCCAAAGCTTTGCTTTGCTTTCATCTTCTCTAATTACCAACTAACATATTTTTCACTCCATGCTTAGAAATGTCATTTTTCAAAATTTATGGCTGAGCTTTCACCCACTTGTATTCTCAACTAAAGAATGACGCTATTGATATTATATCGCTAAAGAAATCAAAAACACATGATCTCAGCCATCGCGGCAAACTGCTGACCATCGAATGCAGACTTTGCCACGATCTTAAAATATCGGAAGCTGGCTTTATTACTTAGATAAACATGATGAAGGGTATTAATTTCTTTCAACTGGAAATCGCCCATACTTTCCCACTGTGTGTTATCATTACTCACCAATATTTCAATATCTTTTACTTTTCGCATACCATCTCGTTGTAAAAAGGAGAAACCGGATACTTCAAGTATATCAGTCATATCGATAGTTAAATAGTGAGGATAAGTAGTTGCATCCTGAGACCATCGGGAATGCCAGAATGTGTTCGCATCACCATCCAAAACATGACTCGCAAATTCATTATTTTCTTCAGAGCTAAAGTCGATTACCCTCCAATTCGTTCGGTCGAAATTCTCCTGATCACCAAATTCAATAACTGGTACATTATTTTTCATGGTATAAGAATAAGAGAATCTGGAATTCATCCCATTAGCATGACAAAATAGTAATCGTAAAACATAGGGCGTATTATCCTTTTGATGCAATTCACTGACAGGCATACTAATTTCGAATGCATTGCCTCCTTTTACTGGTGAGGCCCAGCTAACGGCATCATAATCGGCATTATCAGTAGCAGGATCATTGTAAAAACAGATATAATTCACCTCCTGATTGGTATCAAAAGCACCTGATATTTTGAATTCCCCATTGGTATACGACGCCAATATGCTGGCTACTTTAAGAGATGACTCTGAATAAAAAGTTCCTGTATAATCGCTGATTATTTGGCAATTATTAAGAATTGCACAACTGGCTTCAGTTAAAAAGGTAGGGGTTTTTCCATAGGTGTAGTTACCGCTCCCCATCAGGGCAGTTCCTTTTATGCTTTGGCCAGCTTCCGATACCTTCTCTTTGTTATGCGGAAGATTAAGGCCATGCCCAAGTTCGTGCAACAAACCTCCAATATACTTAGTGGCATCATTTCCTTTTTTACTGTTTTGTCCAAAATACTTCACATCCATCTCAGTGTAATCCAGAGCAAAACAGTAACGCCCCCAGCCATAAAAAGGAACATCCGGATTATCATGATCCTTAACAGGCGTAAGGATAAGTGTATGATCACTGGTTTTATCATCAGGATGAGCTGCAAAATAAGCATCCACTTCTTCCATAATCCTGACTCCTCCACCCTCATAAGGATAGTTGGAAGTTGGATTTTCGGCTTTTAGGTAAATTACTTTTACCCTATTCTTAGCTTGGTCAACCAACATATTATAGCTTTTATTGCCAAAGCCATACTCCTGCATATTTTTCTCAAAAAAGTTCTGTCCGTGCAAAAGAATTTCACTCAATCTGCGATGAGACTCCTTTCTTTCTTCAACATCAGTAGGAAGAAAATACACGACATTCAAATTATATTTGGCCGAAGAACTATAATTAAAAGTTTCCTCTTCCTGTGTCGGTTCTTCAATCTCAGCAACATCTTCTTTCGCACATCCTAAAAAAAGAATAAGTAGAAAGAGAAAAGAATAAATGGGGATTGAGGGGTTGAATGATTTCATTTTTTATTTATTACTGGGTTAGAATTAAATTTTGTAAGAACCTACTGGTAAATATTCACATAACAATCAGGTTTTCACCAAGAAGAAAAATTGTTTCTTTGAAAAATGAAAGAAGCCAATATCGAATATTTATTTTCATTTATCTTATTTTCATACTCCCAAAATGATAAATATATTTAACAAAAAAGTGGACATATTAAGCTAGAAGGTCGAATTTTTCACAAGCAACGAATATACAGCGCTTACCTCATTAAAACCAGAATATTTTTCATCAAATACAGGGAAGAGTCCTTACATCAACTACCTACTTAAAAGGAATAATTTATCCATGAGATTAAAGATTAACACCAACCATCTGGCCGAAAAATAACAATAAAAAAGAGGCCGTCTCAAATTAAAATTTGGGACGGCCTCCTAATACAATTTCAAGCTTACTCTACAATATAAGTTGCAATTTCTGCCATAGCAGCATTATTGGTTCCATCATGAGATACTTTAGCAAAAAATTTAAAAAATCGAAACGTTTTTGCTGTGCTTAGTTCGATAGTTTGCTGATTGGTCGTCTTTTCCAGAACAAAGTCGCCTAGGCTTACCCAAGTTAGGTTGTCATCACTTATTTGTATTTCTATATCTTTTACAGTTCTGGAAAGATTTTGTCTTTGAGTAAAACTAAAACCATTTACGGTATTGGCTTGTCCCATATCAACGGTAATATGATGAGGAGCTGTAGCTGTGCAACCCGACCAACATGAATGCCAGTAAGTGCTTTCATCTCCATCAAGTACATCGGCAGCACGACCTGTATCTCCCTCACCACCTTGATCTTCCTGAGTGCTGTAATCTACTATTGTCCATCCGGTTCTGTCCATTACAATTTGTGTTGATGGTGTTGAAATGGAAGGAACTTCTAATTTCGAAAAGTCAATAGCAGGTGCTGTACCATTAGCTGTTCTCGTGAAAGATGTGTTCGGTGTTTCATTGTCGCTAAAAAAGCCACAATTTCTCAGGTAAAAATGATCTCCTTCTTTTCCACCATCATAATCTAATCTAGCTCCCGCTCCCCCCGTAGCATCTATTGTAAATTTAGCAGTTGTCATTTCATTCCAGCTTCCCTGAGTATCATAAACCCATTGATTCGAATAATCTGCTGTTCTTGTTTCATCGCCCATTGTGGTGTTGAAATTCTCTAAAAACGAATACAAGCCTGTTAAATGTTTGTCAGTGGGGAATGGTCTTCTAAAACTGGCTATCAACTTCCAGTCACCAACTTCAGGCGCATAAAAATAAGCCGTATAATCGATAGAATTATCAGCATTGGATTCACCTTTCAATAGAAATTTATAGGTGGTTCCCGGTTTCCAATCATAAACCAAATAACTCTGTGCTCCCGAGCCTTCACCACCAAACTCACCTACGGTTACGCCTGATCCATATCCCAGCGGTTCTACAGTATACTCTGCAGGAATCTGATTAGGGTCTTGGGTATCAAATGCGCTCCAAACAGAAAATAACACACGCCTTTCGGTTTCAGAATTGACTTGCATTCCAAAATAGCCACCTGAAAAACCATTAGCCATGAAATAAGATCCATTAGGATCACCTCCAACAGGAACAGTGACTTCATTATAAAACCAGGTAATATTTTTATTTGGTTTTTCATAGCCTAAATGCACCGAAGGACCTCTTCGTCCCCAGTAGAACCATTCTGAATCAACATAACTTATGTTAGAGCTCCAAGACGAATCCCCTAATAAAATATCAGAGATATCGCCAAAAGAACTTCCACCATTACTCACACCTTCTAATTCAATAAACTGATACCCAGTTTGAGTAATTTTAAAGGTGCCTACACTATAATCTTTATAGGCATTTCCTTTATCAAAAGTTAGCTCTTGTGTTTCATCTCCCAGCGTTATTTTTAATGTGCTGGATACACTTAATTTGGCACGAATACCCACTTGAATTGTTCCAGTCGTTTTTGCATAAAAATAGGTGCGAATTTTATCACTTGAATTCGTCCAATTTTTAATACCTCCTGTTACAACTAAATTTGCGGTTGCCACGGGATTCGCAACAACCCAACTATTTCCTTCACAAGGAACTGATATTGACAAATCATATGTTACTGGTTTGCCTTTTTTCAAAATTTCATCTTCAGGTTGTGTTTCCTCCTTGTCGCAAGAATAGAAAAATAACAAAACCGATAGAAATGTTAATAAGCCTAATTTGGTAATTTTCATGACTAAATATTTTTAACAATTGACTGTTTTTACATTTAGGTTTTTAACAACTAATTTTAAACAAATTAGTTTACAATCCAAGAATCGGAGCATTAACCACATTTTAATACAATAAGACTTTACCAAAGTCTTATTGTATTAAGTGATTATTACTGAATTATGGATTTTGCACCAAATTAGGTTGAGCTAAAATCTGAGCTTCCGGAATAAAGTCTACAACACGAGGGCTTGTTGCAGGAACAGTTAATAAAGGATTAGCTCCTCTATCGTGTGTTCCCGGATATCTGCGATCTAAAGTTAAGCCATTTCTAAAAATGTCATAACGTCGGTGAGCTTCAAAAGCAAGTTCTATGCGTCGCTCCTCAAGCACTATTTCAAGCAGGGTTCTACCAGCAGGAACTGCAGGGTATGTATCAATATTTGCACGTTCTCTGATCAGGTTAATATCATCCAATGCACCTGATGTGTTTCCTGTTTTAGCACGTGCTTCGGCACGATTCAAATACATCTCTGCCAAACGCGAAATAACTGGAGAAAACAATTGTGGTTGTCCTTCCTGATTTGAACATTTTATCACAAAATATTTAGGATACCCCTGTCTTACCGGCATTTTCTTTGTTAATTTCACATAGGTTTTTCCACTGATATTCTCACCTTCAGTGATAAAATACACAGTGTTTCCATTAACAAGTTCGGTTGAAACCGTTTTTGTCCCATTGTAATCATATTCCCAATTGCCACCATTATTAGTAACAGCATACATTTTGAACATTTTTGAACTCGCCGGAGAAGATTTGTCGTAAGAATAAGTGATCTCATAATCGTCACCATCTACATATTGAGGATCAATAAACTTATGTCTTCTATCCGAAGGATTTTGATCAAGTAAATCTCTATATGGCTCAGAAGCATACATTTCACCCCAGCCTACACCATCAATTGTAGCATACATACCTCCAAAAGCATACCAACCATAATCATCTTCATCTTTTAATGCTCTGCATGCAAATATAATTTCCGAATTTTCCTCCGGCACCATTGTTGGGAAAGTCTCATAATCGGAACCTTCCAGTAATGTGAAGTTGTTTGAATCAATTACTTTGGAGGCATACTCCTCTGCTTTTGCATTATCTTCCATATATAAATATACCCTGGACAATAACGCGTTGGCAGCTTGTTCTGATGCATATATGTTATATTCTGAATCATTTCTTTTAAATTCACTCATTAATTCAGCTCCTTTTAACAAATCGCTTAAAATCAGATCGTAAACCTCCTTAACAGTAGCACGAGGAGGTAAATTATCTGCTTCAGGTTCAGCATCTAAAATAATTGGAACACCCAGGTTCGAACTTGGGTTCTGAGCATAAGGTCGTCCCCAAATATTTACCAAATTGAAATAAAAGAATGCACGCAGGTAATACATTTCACCAATAACATGATTCAAACGAGGAGTACCTGATTGTGCTTTGTCGATTACTTTATTCGCATTCACAATTCCTTTATAACAACCGGACCATAAGCTATTTAGATGACCATTTGTTGGCGTGTGCTGGTAATTGTACATGTAGAATAAGGCGTCGGTAGTAGAGCCGCTTAATGAAATATTGTCACCCCCAAATTCACCATGAAAGTGGTAAGGACGCATAAACTCATTCTTTTTCAATAGTGCATAAGTACCTAAAGCTGCTGCTTCGATACCTAATTCGTCGGCAAATACTTTATCATCTGATAAATCCTGAAACGGTTCCCTATCGATTTCACAAGCACTAAAAGAAAGCGCTAATAGAATCGCAATAAAAGAATATATATTTTTCATTTTCATATGTTTTTTATTTTATGTTTTGCCATATGGAACTTTCCATGATAATCATCTCCTCTGTATGTAAAAGCATTATACATGGACGTTTCATCTTTTTAAACATTAATAATTTTTACTTATTAAAAATTTATTTTTACGCCTGCCATAATTTTTTTGGACAGTGGATATAATTCGCCGGTTTCAGGGTCCATTCCTGACCAGTTTGTCAGTGTAATCATGTTATCCGCACTTACGTAAACAGAAGCACTTGATATCTTAAGTAAGTTTAATACGTTTTTTGGAAGACTGTATGCCAAGGTTACATTGCGTAAACGGATATAACTAGCATCTTCTAAATATCGTGATGAATTTTTATTTGCATTAACTCCACCGTTAAATGGTTTTGGATGAGTGGCAACATCTCCCGGTTTTTCCCAACGACTCCAGCCATCAGCCAAATTCATATTGTTAAAGGAAGCGTATGATCCATCGCTATCAAATAATTCTCTGTTACCGTTGTATTTATAAATATCATCAACAAAACTAATGTTTGCAGTTAAGGTAAAATCGTCAAAAGTAAATTTATTGAGGATACCTCCTGTATATGTTGGAGTGCCTTTGGTTCCGGTAAACTGCAAAGTAGCATCAGCGTAGTCTGAAGTTAAACTAATTGTTTCTGTGCCATCTTCGTTCTCTGTAACTTTTTCCCAAAGTGGTTCACCGTTAGCAGGATTTGCACCGTACCATATACGTTGGTATTGTGCATCCATATCATAACCTGCTTCGATTCTGGTATTACCACTTGTATAGGCTTTATCTTCGTATATTTCTTCAACCCTGTTTTTGTTGTATGCCAGGTTCAAAGTCATATCCCACTTAAATCTGGAAGTTTTGATTATTTCAGGTGAAACAGATAGTTCATATCCTTTGTTGGTAACACGTCCAATATTCATCCAGACGCCGCTATAACCAGTCAATGCAGGAAGTGTAACGTAAGTTAAAAGGTTATCACTATTTTTATAGTACAGGTCTAAGTTTATACTTACACGGTTGAATATTCTTGTATTGATAGCTGTGTTGTAGCTGGTTACTTTTTCCCAACTAATGTTAGGATTTCCTTTTTGGTATGGTGTAGCAGCACTATTCCCATTGTATTGATCTACAAAGGCAAAGTATCCAAGATATTGAAATCCTCCTGGAGCATTACCTACCTGTCCCATGCTGGCAGACCATTTTAATGTGTTTAACCATTCTAAGTCTTTTAAGAAATCTTCACTATGGGCATTCCAACCTACACTAGCTGACCAGAAGTTACCATATTGCTTGTTTGGACCAAAGCTGCTTGAACCCTGTCTGCTAAACGAAGCAGTAGCCAGATATTTATCATCATAGGCATATTGCAAATTTACAAGCGTACTTTGTTTGGCGCTTTCCCCTTTGTACCCGCCTACCGAAAGAGCTTCGGCAGTTGTATTAAGTACAGTAAGGCCTGCCGCA
>JAQBBZ010000397.1:0-3122 GCA_032125735.1 Labilibaculum sp. | reverse complement strand
TGAGGATTCTCAAAAGAAGGAATCATTTTATCGATTATAGCTATAAACAATATTCCTCCAAAAAAAGAAATTACTGTATACCAAGTTCCGGTAACTTCTCCATGATCAAGAATTAATGCATCTTTTGCTTTTTGAAATATTTCCACAAGAGATACATATATCATTACACCAGCAGAAAATCCTAAAGAAAGTGCCAGGAATTTTGTGTTTGTTCGTTTGGCGAAGAAGGCAATTGCACTTCCTATTCCGGTAGCAAGACCTGCAAATAAAGTCATTCCAAAAGCTATGGCTACTGTATTGAATTCAAATTCCATATATTAGGTGTAATTTTTTTTTGATTTAATAAGGGATAAATATGGTAATTATTTAGAATAATTACAAATAGCACATTCAGATATTTACATCTTGTTTTCAAAAATGGCAAGTTGTAAATTTAATTATATTGGGTTGATTTCTAATTTTAAAATAAAATTATGGCTTATATTATTTCAGACGACTGTACAGCTTGTGGTTCTTGTATTAATGAATGCCCTGTAGATGCAATTTCGGAGGGAGATATTTATGTGATCGATCCTGACACATGTATTGATTGTGCTGCTTGTGCCGAAGTCTGTCCGGTTGAAGCAATTTCTGAGGCGGGTTAAATGTTTTTAAATAATAATGTAAAATGGAATCTTTTTTAAGGTTCTATTTTTTTGTTTGTATTATTAGAAAAAAAAGTCTTAACTTGAATAAGTGGAAGGTTTGTAATCATTTACAAGTCTGGTAGTTTGATGATTTTTACAAAGTGAATAGAGATGAGTTTAAATCCTGAATACGGAACTGATTTCCCGGATATCAATTTTCGTATTAAAATAGTTCTGCTAACCTAAAATCTTAAATTATGAAAGTAATTATTCTATTTCACCCAGAAGGATTCTGACCTTTTAAAACAACCAGATTTTTTTTTTTTTTCGCTAGCCTGATGGCTAATCATCTTGAGAAGTAAAATTTGTTTTAATTGAGGGCCTACTTTTTTAAAATGGCCTAGTGTTCAAGTTTTGAATTCTCAATTTCCCCCATTAAAAGAGAACCAACCCTATTTTTAGGGTGATTTTGCTATTTACCATTATATGATTTCTTGACAATTCAGTTGTAATGAAAGATAGTTGATGCTACCTTCTATTGTAACCACGTCTGAAATCGTTATTTGAGAATTGATTCAATGGATAGATTTGTGTTTTCCTTAAGTCACAATACTATTTATTATGGATTAATTATGAACACAATTTAATTTCTAACTTAAAATTTATTTTATGAAAAAAATGATTTTAGTTGTTTGTGTTTTCATATTAACTTTTCAAATTGTTAATGCACAAACAAAGCAAATTTCAGGTACTGTAAACAGTGCTGATGATGGTATGGGAATGCCGGGTGTTTCGGTCGTAATTGTTGGAACCACCTCGGGTACAAGTACTGACATTGACGGTAAGTTTATCTTGAATGCTCAATCTTCGGATATCTTATTATTTAGTTTTGTGGGGATGGTTTCCCAGGAAATTTCTGTAGGTAACCAAACTGTAATAAATGTAACTATGAAATCTGAGACAATTGGAATGGATGAGATCGTAGTTATTGGTTATGGAAAGCAAATAAAGTCGGAACTGACTGGTGCAATTTCAAAAATTGATATTGAAGGATTGCAAAAAGTTCCTTCTCCCTCTTTTGAAACTTCGATGCAAGGAAAAACTTCGGGAGTTTTTATACAACAAAGTACCGGAAAACTTGGAGAGGGAATAAACATTCGAGTTAGAGGTGCATCTTCATTAAGCGCCAGCAACCAACCTCTGTACGTTGTAGATGGTGTAGTAGTAACATCTCAGGATCAAGGGAGTACGGGAAATCAACCAACCAACCCTATAGCCGATCTAAACTTTGATGATATTGCTTCGATTCAAATACTTAAAGATGCCTCAGCGTCTTCTATTTATGGTTCCAGAGCTTCCAATGGTGTTGTAATTATTACAACTAAATCCGGAGGGAAAAATCAAAAAACGCTTATTAATGTAAATTATTCTATTGCCATAGCCCAAGAGACCAATAGGTTGGATATGTTGAATGCTAAGGAATATATTGAGCTTCTTGGTGAAGGAATGGAGAATTCCGGATGGGCATTGTCCGATGGAATGAATGGTGAAGAATCTATTCTTGATTGGGGAGGATTTACTTCTATTGATGAAACGGCAGATACTGATTGGCAGGATCATATGTTTAGAACAGCGGTTTCTTCTAATTATAATATTAATGCCGCTGGAGGAAATGAAAAATCCAGATTTTATGCAGGTCTTTCATACTCTGATCAAGAGGGTATTTTGGTTGATAATGATTTTAAACGGATGAGTGGCCGATTAAATCTTGATCATCAAGTGAGTGATAAGATTGAATTTGGGGTTAAATTTAATTTTGTTAGAAGTGTTTTGGATCGTGTTTCTGATGACAATGCATTTTCTACACCTACTCAGTTGATTGCGCAGGCTCCTTATTTTCCTGCATACGATGAAACAGGGGAACCATTTGCTGGAACGTTTTATTTTAATGGAATGTTGGCTTCGAAGTATAATTTTTACGAAACGCTAATTTACAGAACCTTTGCAAATGCCTACATAAATTATAATATTCTTCCTAGTCTTTCCTTTAGAACCGTATTTGGTCTGGATAATTTAAATCAGCGGGAGGATCAATATTGGAGCCGAAGAACTGATGATGGGCAGCCAGCAGGTAAATCATATTTACGAGATGTAAATGTGTTAAATTATTCGTTGGATAACTACTTCACATACAATAAAGTTTTTAGTGAGGATCATTCATTTGAAGCTGTATTGGGTATGTCGGTTCAAAAAGCAGAAAGTTTTATTAGTCGGGTTGGAGGGAAAAGTTTTCCTTCTGATGATTTTCAAACCATAGCCTCCGCCGCTCAAAATGATGACTATTTTAGTTCCAGAACGGAGTATTCTTATCTCTCCTATTTTTCAAGGATGAATTACAAATACATGGATCGATATCTTGCTACGCTTAGTTATCGTGTTGATGGATCAAGTAAGTTTGGTGAAGATAATCGATATGGTGGTTTTTATGCAGGTTCG
>JAQBBZ010000396.1:0-4169 GCA_032125735.1 Labilibaculum sp. | reverse complement strand
CATGATTCATTGTTTTAACTAGTTTTATTACTCCCATTGGTAAATATCTAGCTTTTCAAGCTCTAAAACAGTAACATATGTTACAAACGCCAATAAAAATACAAAATTAGAAGCATCGAAATTATTACGAACACATCATTCAAAATGATGGAGCTTTTGATCGTCTTTCGGATTACATTGAGAAAAATCATCGGAAGTGGTGGGAAAATAAGGATTATTCGATTTTAGAAACCTTATGTCAAAAAAAAAACGCTTAACTTGCTAAAAGTTAATCGTTTTTATAGAGGTCTCTGGCGGATTTGAACCGCCGTGGACGGTTTTGCAGACCGGTGCCTAACCACTCGGCCAAGAGACCCTATCTACCTTAAAGGCGTTGCAAAGATATAAATTTCTGTTTTACTCGTGCAAACTTTTTACAGCTTTTGTAACAAAAATATCATGACATTTCTGCAAAACTGGTCTAATCAAAGATTTAACGAGACAAAGTTAAGCTAACTTTCTCAATTTGGCCTCCCATTGGAGGGTTCATTTTAGAAACTTTTACCGTTACATGTACTAATTCGGGGAAATTTTCATACAAAACAGCCAAAATTCTCTCGGCAACATGTTCCAGCAAATGAGATTTAATTTGCAATTGCTCCTTAATCATTTCGTATGCACGCTGATAATTCAAAGCGTCGGCTATTGAATCTGATTTTACTGCCTTTTCCGCGTTGTATTCCATGCGAACATACACAGTAAACTTATTACCGACAATTTGCTCTTCTTTAAAACATCCATGATAGGCATAAAATTCCATGCCTTCTAATTCAATAATTCCCATCTTTTTTATTGTGATATTGTTTGGCGAAAATAAGTGATTAAATATGAAATTACGAATTACAAGTAGAGAATTACGAATCACACTCAATAAATACTAATACGTAATTACCATTTCGTAATTGATTTTAGTGGATTTTCTCTACTTTTGTTTTTCGTTTCATAATGAGCCTAATCAATCAAATTATTGTAAATTTATTAGATCACATTTCGATTCGAAAAGCAAGGCAGGATTCGATTCCGAATTCCAGGCAAATACATGTATCATTTTAAATTGAGTAGTATGGATAACAAAAATGTAAAAGAAGAGAGTGTTAACGAAAGCAAATCTCTTAATTTTATCCAGCAGATTATTGAAGAAGATCTGAAAAACAATGTGAATGATGGTAGAGTACACACACGATTCCCTCCAGAACCAAACGGGTACTTACACATCGGACACGCTAAGTCGATATGCCTAAACTTTAGCCTTGCCCAACAATATCAGGGAAAATGTAATTTACGTTTCGACGATACAAATCCTGTTAAAGAAGACACCGAGTATGTAAATTCCATAATGGATGACATCAAGTGGTTAGGATTTCAGTGGGATGGTGAGCCTTTGTATACTTCTGATTATTTCCAACAATTATACGATTGGGCTGTGAAGTTGATTACTGATGGGAAAGCCTATGTGGATGATCAGACCGCTGCGCAAATTGCTGAGCAGAAAAAATCACCAACTGAAGCAGGTATCGAAAGTCCATATCGAAGCCGAAGCGTTGAAGAAAATCTTGATTTATTCGAAAGAATGAAGAATGGTGAATTTAAGGATGGAGAGAAAGTTCTTCGTGCAAAAATCGACATGACTTCATCAAATATGCACCTACGCGATCCATTGATGTATCGTATTATGCACGCACATCATCACCGTACTGGTAACCAGTGGTGTATCTACCCAATGTACGATTATGCTCACGGCGAGTCGGATTATATCGAAGGTATTACTCACTCTATCTGCACTTTGGAATTTGAAGTTCACCGTCCGCTATACGAGTGGTTTGTTAGTAATTTAACTGATACAGACTACCGACCAAAACAGCGTGAATTTGCTCGTTTAAATTTAAGCTACACCGTAATGAGTAAGCGTAAGTTACTGGAATTGGTAAAGGATAATCACGTAAGCGGATGGGATGATCCACGTATGCCAACTATTTCGGGATTGCGAAGAAGAGGATTTACTCCTGCTTCGATTCGTAATTTTGCTGATATTATTGGTGTTGCAAAACGAAATAATGTAATTGAGGTTTCACTTTTAGAACATTGTGTTCGAGAAGATTTAAATAAGACGGCTCCTCGCGTGATGGCTGTTTTGAATCCTGTAAAATTGATTATCACTAATTATCCGGAAAATCAGGAAGAATTCTTAAGCATTGAAAACAATCCTGAAGATCCTGAAAGTGGAAATCGTGATATTCCTTTCTCTCGAGAATTGTATATCGAAAGAGAAGATTTTATGGAAGATGCTCCAAAAAAATTCTTTAGAATGACGCCAGGACAAGAAGTGCGTTTAAAAGCTGGTTACATTGTAATGTGCGAGAAAGCTGTTAAAGATGCTGATGGAAATATCTCTGAAATTTATTGTACTTACGATCCTAAATCGAAAAGTGGAAGTGGTTCGGAAGAAAGCAAGCGCAAAGTAAAAGGAACTCTTCATTGGGTTTCTGCCAAGCATGCAGCAAAAGCTGAAGTTCGTATCTACGATCGTTTATTCAACCACGAAGCTCCTGATGCTCAAAAAGAAACAGACTTTAAGGAATTTATTAATCCTGATTCTTTGCAAATTTTGAGCGAGTGTTACGTAGAACCAAGCTTGAAAGATGCTAAAGCTGAAGATCATTTTCAGTTTACACGCTTGGGTTATTTCTCAGCAGATAAAGATTCTACTGCTGAAAAATTAGTTTTCAACCGTACGGTATCTTTAAAAGACTCTTGGACTAAACAGAACAAGTAAGAAAAAAATTTAATTGAAAATACTAACCTGTTAGGATGTAAAATCCTAACAGGTTTTTTGTTTCGTAAATCTTTTTACGCCAAGTAGAAAAGGCAACATTTACATTTTTAACACCCCTCTAAATCTCTACTGAAAGGGAGACTTTAAAAAAATCTGTCAGTTTTATTTTATGATTCCAACAGTCCAAATAATTGCAGTATCACTGAGGGCCTCACTTAAAGTGAGACTCTCAATTTTCGATCCTTTAGGATCTTTTCTTCCTTTCTTAAAAATAAAAAAACCACTCCCCGAAGGAAGTGGTTTATAAAACTGAGAATTAGTCTCTATTATATTTTGATATTCTCCATTGCGTAATCCAAACGAGCAATGGTTTCTTTTTTTCCAAGTATTTCGATGATATCGAACATGTGTGGACCTTTCCCTTCTCCTACCATAGCCAAACGGAAAGGATTCATCACTTTTCCGAAACCAATTTCTTTAGCAGTGATCCATTCTTTTACAATCTCTTCCGAATTAGCAGATGAGAAATCTGCGATTCCTTCTAAAATGCTTTTCAATTCAATCATCAAATCGGCAGAATCCTCTTTCCATCCCTTCTTCACGGTCTTTGCATCGAACTCAGTCGGTGCTTCAAAAAAGTAATTTACATGTTGCCAAAGCTCGGAAACAAAGTCTACACGATCTTTAACCATACCACAAACCCGGTTTACAGTTTCCTGATCAGTCTCAAGACCTTTTGCCTTTAAAATTTGTTCGGCAAACAAGATTCCAATCTCTTCATCCGATTTAGTCATTAGATACTGACGATTAAACCATTTGGTTTTTTCAGGATCGAACTTAGAACCCGATTTACCTACACGTTCCAATGAGAATGCCTGAGAAAGTTCTTCCATTGAGAAGATCTCCTGCTCAGTTCCCGGATTCCAGCCTAAAAATGCCAGCATGTTCACGAAAGCCTCCGGAAAATATCCGCCTTCGCGATATCCCGACGAAATTTCATTTGTTTCAGGATCCATCCATTCCAATGGAAATACCGGGAATCCTAATTTATCGCCATCCCTCTTGCTTAATTTACCTTTTCCAACTGGCTTTAAAATCAATGGAAGGTGAGCAAATTTTGGCATGTCAGCTGTCCAACCAAACGATCTGTATAACAATACATGCAAAGGCATAGAAGGCAACCATTCTTCCCCACGAATTACGTGAGAAATTTTCATCAGGTAATCATCTACCACATTTGCCAAATGATAAGTTGGCATTCCATCTGATTTGAACAACACTTTATCGTCCAAGGCTGAAGTATTAAATACCACATGACCGCGAATTTCATCATCCAAATGCAATTCTTCACCAACAG
>JAQBBZ010000395.1:0-15717 GCA_032125735.1 Labilibaculum sp. | reverse complement strand
TCACCCAAAATCAGATGATTGGTTATGTGGCCATGGCTTTTGGAATGTTTAGTCTGATCTCAGTCGATTTGGTCTACAAATTCTTAAAACGAAAAGATGGATTCGTATTGCATTCGGGAATGGTAAGCACAACAGCAATTTTACTTTTTGCCTGGTTTGCAGCTATACCTATCTTGCTCGAATTAATAATTTTGGCAAAAGGGAGTTTGTATATTTGGCGAAAAGTGGCATTAAAGAAAATGGGAATCATGTATTTCCCTGTTCTTTCATGGGTGAGAATTCTTTGTTTATTGTTGCCATATATTTTATTGGATCTTAAAATCCTGATGATTTCACCTGTTTATTTAATCATCATTTTTGCAGGAGAAATAATTGACAGATCGGAATTTTATCACGAATCGGATGTGATTACGCCAAAGAAAGAATTGAATGAGTTGCTCTTAATTAAGCCGTGATTTTACTTTAAATCTCTAAAGGGGCTTAAAAAATATAAAATGTTACCTATTTTGAAAAGTCTCCTTTAAGGAATTTAGAGAGAATGTTACAAATAAAAATTTACGAGACCTGACAGGTTTTAAAAACCTGTCAGGTCTGAAATAATACGACCATGAAAAAAATCAACGCATCGCACATGCCGCTTTACCGTGAAGCTGGCTTTAATTTGCAAAATTCGAAGCGAACCAAGGAAGCTTTTGCAGCTGAATTGAATCATGCGCACGAACCGGATGATTATATCTATTCCCGATATCGTAACCCGACAGTTGTAGCGGTCGAGAAGCAGATCATGGAATTGGAAGGGTGCAAATGGGCATTGTTGGTGGAAACAGGAATGGCTGCCATTGATGTTGCAGTTTCTGTTTTTCAGAAAGGAGCAGCAACCCGTCCTTGGTTATTTTTTCATGAGATTTACGGCGGAACGAATTCATTCATCGATACGGTGTTGATCAAGCGCCGAAATTTGGATGTACACCGTTTTTATGCGAAAGAGGGTTTGTACGATTTTGAGGAATTGGAGCGCATGTTGGTAGAAATACAACCTGAGTTTTTGTATTTCGAAGCCGTTTCGAATCCCATGTTGATTGTTGCTGATGTAAAACGCATCATGGAATTGGCGAAGCAATACAGTGCTAAGATAATTGTAGACAATACATTTGGAACGCCTTACTTGTGGAAACCACTTGTGGATGGAGCCGATCTGGTGATTCATTCCGCAACAAAATACCTGAGCGGGCATGGAAACATCACCGCCGGTGTTATTTGTGGCAACGATGAGGAGCTGATGAAGGAAGCCATTGAATACCGAAAATGGGCAGGTCATTTCTTAAGTCCGGATGATGCTTACCGATTGGGAACACAGCTAAAAAGTTTCGAATTGCGGTTCCGAAAGCATTGCGATAATGCGATGGAATTAGCTGAATACCTGGAGAATCATCCGAAAATAGAGGAGATTTTATATCCTGGATTGGAATCTCATCCAACCCGAAAAGAGGCTGTGGCTTTGTTTGGTGATAAAGGTTTTGGCGGCATGTTAACTTTCGATATCAAAGGAAGTACAGATGAGGACAAAAGAGAAAAATGCAATCGCTTTATTGCTGCTTTGGAAGATACAATTCCATTGGTTCCAACATTGGGCGAAGTAGATACCATTTTACTACCTGTAGAACCTGTTTGGGGCGCAAAATATCCCTTGCCTGGTGTTATTCGCTTATCTGTAGGTATTGAAAATATCAATAAGTTAAAAGGCTTGATTGGTGAAGCCTTGGAAAAGATGTAATTTGTAAGGACACACTATGGTGTGTCCAATAAAAAATAGCCATGAATTTTAATGGACATTAAAAAGGTCACGACATGTCGTGACCCTACTATGTTTTGTGAAATTATATCGTTCTGATTTTTATTTTAACAGAATTCCAATTTTAAGACCAGCCGTTACAGTCAGTGGAGTATCCGAATTACCTCCCGAAAAACCATAATGATAAGCCTCATCGTTATTTTCCTTACTAAAGCCATAACCTAATCCAAAGTACATATCCAAAAGAAAAATATCGTTAAAAACATATTGCTTTCCTACAATAATATTGAAAGCGGCAGCCCAATTCGACTCACGCTCACCATAATTAGATGAGTAACCGTATAAATAATCATAATTTCTGTTCTCATAAGAATAGGTCGAGAAAGCAATCTCAGGTTTTACATAGGTTCCTTTTAAAACATGAGCATAACGCATGCCTTTTAAATAAAAGTCTGGACTCTTTATAAATTTCATTCCAAACTTTGCAAAAGCACCTCGGGGATTCTCATCGTTATTATCAACACCTAAACCAATTATACCCAAACTAACTTCCCAGCTTCTTGAAGGTCGGATAAGTTTCTCATATGATAAAGTTGTGTTTCCGGTAAGTGGGGCTAAAAAATCCACCTTAATTGCATGTTTTTTCTGACTTTCATAGGTTTCCTTTCCGTAAAGAGAATGGGAAAAGATCAGCTCTTTCCCGTTTTCTAATATGATTTTTATAATGTCGTTTTTATCGATTCCAAACAGAATGTCACTTGAGGTTTCCGGGATGATGTATTTTACCTCATCGGTTAAAACTTCCTTAACCTTGCATACAATAGTATCCTGATTTGTTTTTACAATTTTGTCTTGAGCACGAAGCTGATAAGAAGAAAACAAGAGGATGAGTAAAAGATATTTTAAATAATTCATGCCTGGGTTTATTAAGGGTTTACTAATATTTTTTTATTGGATACGAAGAGTTTAATTCAATTTAAAATCCCAATCAAGACTCAACATTATAAAGTCTTGTCTAATTTATCAAAATAAATATACATTAGTGTTAACCAAAGAGATTTTTTTTATAAATAAATTGACTGTTTATATTGTTTGAAATTAACGGGGAGGCAAATATCTATAGCTGGAGAGTTTTCATACTGTTTGAATCTGAAATATAGAAAAGCTGGATTGGTGAGGCCTTGAAAAGTATGTAAATGGTAGGCATACGCCATGGCGTATTCACAAAAAAAAAAAAGCCACGAATTTCGTGGCCGTTTTTATGAATTATTCAATTGAAAGTACATTGTTATTGTTTATTTGCTCTCCATCGTTCATTCTATCGATTAAAGATTGAGGCAATTTCTTTTTTACTTTGGCACCTAATTCGCGAATATTTTCAGCACGTCGAACCATGTTTCCGCTACCGTCGTACAGTTTTTTCATTGCATCCTGATAACTGGTTTTCGAAGTATCCATTTGCTTCCCAAGCTTAATCATATCATCAACAAAACCAACAAATTTGTCGTAAAGTAAACCACCTTGTTTGGCAATTTCCAATACATTTCGGTTTTGCTGTTCCTGTTTCCAGATCGAAGCAATTGTTCGCAAAGTTGCGAGCAAAGTCGACGGACTCACAATCACAATTTTGTTGTCCCACGCAAAATTAAATAGCTCTTGGTCGTATTGAACTGCCATTGCAAAAGAAGATTCTATCGGCATAAACATCAATACAAAGTCCGGAGAATTTATCGACTCAGAGCTTTGATAATGTTTATCGGCCAATTCTTTTACGTGAGATTTCATCGAAACAATATGTTCTTTCTGAAATTTTTCGGCATCAACATCACCAATTGAATTCACAAATCGCTCATAAGCAATCAGCGATACTTTAGAGTCGACAATTACATGCTTATCTTCTGGTAAGTGAATGATTACATCAGGACGAATCGTTTGTCCCTGGCTGTTTTGCATCACCACTTCGCGGTCATATTCCTGACCTTTTGTCAAGCCCGATCGCTCTAAAATTCGCTCCAAAACTACTTCACCCCAATTTCCTTGTTTCTTTACATCACCCTTTAAGGCTTTGGTTAGGTTGTTGGCTTCATCACTAATTTTAGAATTTAGCTCGTAAAGCTTTTTCACCTCTTCTTTCAGGCTGATTTTATCGCGCAATTCACGATCGTAAGTTTCCTCCACCTTTTTCTCAAACGACATCAATTTCTCCTTAATAGGTCCCATGATGTCACTCATGTTTTTTTGATTCGAGGTCGTAAATTCTTTGGTGTTTTCCTTTAGTATTTTGGTGGCAATATTTTCAAATTCGGTAGTGAATTTCTTCTGAAGTTCTTCCAGTTCCTGCTTTTGATTGGTTAGGCGTTCTTCTAAATTTTTTCGCTCGGTGGCTGATATGGAAACAGAGCGGGTAAGATTCTCATTCTTCTGACGCTCTAAATTCACGGCCTCGTTTACGTCTGTTTTCTCCTTCAGCAGATTATTGGCACGTTCTTCCAAAACGGATAGTTTGTGCGAAAGTTCACTCTTTTCGTTGATAAAAGCATTTTCCTGTTTCAGCAAGTCTTCACGATGCAGAGCCGACTGTTGTCCTGCTTTTCTGCGGTAAATAAACCAGGCAATAACCAATCCACAGATAATTCCGATTGCGATGTATAAGATTTCCATTTTGTATTTTTTTGTTTAATCACAAAGTATGCACTAAGTATTTCGCAAAGGAACACAAAGTAATCAGTGTTCTATCTATTTTGATGTTCGATCAAAAATAAGAATTTGCAACACTTAAATTTTTATTTTTAGAAAACAAAGGAAAAAGTATTTCTTTGTGCAGCTTAGTGAAAACCCTTCATGTCCTTCGTGGTTAATTTTTGGTTTCCCTTAGTAGCCAGTCTTTGGTTTGTCGTATTCCTTAACTTCCATATTTTCTCCATCGAATACTGCATAAGTAAAATGAGTTACCCAATCACCGGTATTGATATACCGACTTTTCCCATTCAAATCCACATTACAGGGCCAGTGCCGATGACCAAAAACAAAGTAATCGAAATGTTCCTTTTTCAGTTCATCTTTAGCGAAAAGGACCAACCATTCTTTGTCTTCACCACGGTAATCGTCAGCCTCCACTTTTCCATCTCTTAATCGACTATGACTAGACCATTTATGGGCCAGCCAAATAGATAAATTAGGATGGATGCGAGCAAATGACCATTGTAAAAAGGAACTGGTGAAAATTTTCTTTAAGATTTTATAATTCTTGTCGAAAGGTCCCAGTCCATCTCCATGTGCGAGGAAAAACTTTTTCCCTTTAATCTCCGTTTTTACGATGTCTCGATGAACAATTACACCAATCTCAGTTGGTAAATAATCGAACACCCAAATGTCGTGGTTGCCGGTAAAGAAATGCACAGGAATTCCAGAGTCTGTAATTTCAGCGATTTTACCTAAAACGCGTGTAAATCCTCTCGGTACAGCACGTTTGTATTCAAACCAGAAATCAAAAATATCTCCCATCAGGTAAATGCATTCCGCATCATCTTTAACCTGATCGAGCCACTTTACAAACAATTTCTCACGTTCGCGATTATTCTGTAAAGCAGGCGCACCAAGATGTACATCCGATGCAAAGTATATTTTTTTATTCTCGATCATTACTGTTTGAGACAAATGGTTTGTAATTGTCATTTATTTCTCCCCTTCGTCTTTAGTAGAAGCGGCTGGGAGATGGGGTTTTGTGTAAGACTACTTAACGTACTCTGCAATTTTCTCTTCAAGTGCTAAACCAAAAAGATTTTTGCCAACAATATCCCCTTTTTGATCCAACAGGTAGTTCGATGGTACCGACTGAATATTGTAAAGTCTTGTTGCAAGAACACTTCCGTTTTTTAAATCGCAAACATTAGTCCAGTTTAATTGATCCTCTTGAATGGCTCTGTTCCATAATTTTTCATCCTGATCAACAGAAACCTGATAAATTTCCAATCCTTTTGGATTGAATTTATTGTAAATCTTCTTTAGATCTCTGTTTTGTTTACGTGAGTTTGCATCCTGCGATGCCCAGAAACTTAAAACAATAAACTTGCCTTTTAACGAGCTAAGACTAACTTCAGTTCCTTTTTGGTTTGGAAGATTAATGTCAGGGAAATTAGTTCCTTCCTCTTTAATTAATTGAGCAACCTTAACATTATTAAGATTTTTTTGCAAAACTTTTAGATTATCTAAAATAGCTTTGGTGTAATCATGCTCAGGATACAAGGCCATCATCGATGAAGCAACGATTTTAACATATTGAATGTCGGCGTTCTCGTTCAAGGTAAATGTGTTGTCATCTAATTTTTGATACAAAGCCATATAGCTCGATAAGGAAGTCGCATTTTTCATGATGAAATCAGTTGAAAAATCTCTTTGGCTTTGAAGTGCTTTCACGTAATCTGCTAATAGGTTTTGTGAAATACTTGAATAGTTAGGATCATTTTTCTTTGCTTCCAAATCTTTACGAATAGAGGCAATCTGATCTTTGGTCTCATTCAATTTGTCGTTCAGTTCTTTTACTAATTTAGAGCCTTTAGAACCTTCAACAATATAACCTTTCCCCATATCTACACCCTTAATATAAACAAGAAGACTCTCATTTGCTTCAGCTAATAAGGTAATTAGGTTACCATTCGAAAGGCGTAATAAATAAAATTCAGGCTTGGCGTTTTCTACCTTAAATTTAAATCGACCTTCTTTATCAATTGTAATTGAGTCTAATACTTCTGTACCCGCTGTATTTAATCTGTCAAAGTACAAAACCTTGCCTTCAGCATTATCAATTTTACCTTCAACTTTAACAACATCTTTCTGACTACAAGCCCATAATAAAAGGATTGGAAGGGCTAATAATAATTTTTTCATATGAATAGTTTTCTTTGTTTACGTGTATTAGTTTTTAGTTCGTTATCCGGATAAATATAAGCAATCAGGGATTAGTAAGTGATTCTCATTATATTACTATAGAAAAACGAAAATAAATCTATTTTCCCATGAATCTATTCGGAAACTAAGGGGGAAATTTACTAATAATTTCCTGTATAATCATTATTATTTCCTTCTCTGGTTTAATTTGTTCCTTGTAAAAGAAATGTCATTTGTAGGCTTCCCAAACAGATCTTTTTTTTCCATCAGTCTCTGGAAATTTACTTCCCTTCCCTTAATTCTGAGTTTGTTCCTGAAATTTTCATATTTTTGCATCAGTAAATCAAGACATATTCTCAATTGATTGGATAGAATTACGGGTGTAAGATGGTGATGAAAGAGAATGATTTTGATAGAATAATTTTTTGCTAGCACATGAAAATATATACGGATTTAAAAGATTTTTCCGCAATTAATCCAGTTGTAACCATTGGCACCTTTGATGGGGTGCACCTTGGGCATCGTAAAGTGATTCGTCGCTTACAGGAATTGGCTCAAAAAGTGAAGGGCGAAACGGTAATTTTTACTTTTTATCCTCACCCCAGATTGGTTTTAAATACAGAGGACAATGGCTTGCGATTAATCAATACTCTCGAAGAAAAAAAGTTGTTGCTCGAAGCGGCTGGCATCGATCATTTAGTGGTTTATCCGTTTACAATAGAATTTTCAAAATTATCGTACGTAGAGTTTGTAGAGAAGATTCTTGTGAAGCAGTTGGGCATGAAATATTTGGTAGTTGGCTACGATCATCGTTTTGGGCACAATCGGGAAGGAAAATATGAAGATTTAAAGATTTTTGCAGATCAGTTAAATTTCAAAATAGAACGTCAGGACGTTCTAAATATGGATGCTATTAATGTGAGCTCAACAAAAATTCGCAATGCAATTGCCGATGGTGATATTCAAATGGCAAATAAATATTTGGGCTATCGTTTTTTTATTAAAGGTGATGTTATCAATGGAAAAAAATTGGGGCATACTATTGGATTTCCAACCGCAAATATTGATCCTCAGGAAAGCTATAAATTGGTGCCAAAAGATGGAGTGTATGCCGTAAAGGTTGATGTTGGTGATAAACGATACTTGGGAATGCTGAATATTGGTGTTCGACCAACCGTAAATAATCAACTCGACAATCGTTCCATCGAAGTTCATATTTTGGATTTTAATCAAGATATCTACTACAAAAATATCACGATTCATTTTTATCAGCGCATTCGTAACGAGCAGTTTTTCGCCTCGCTTGATGAGTTAAAAGCCCAGTTGGCGAAAGATAGATTGGAAGTTATAAGCCTGTTGGGATAATTTCTGTTTCTTTATGATTATGTTATAGCTATAATAAGTTGCTAACTTAGGTTGGTATTATATCATTTTAAAATTAATATAAGCCGGTTACTCCTGATAGCTGTAGTTTTCTTCCTCTTATGCCAGGTACTTCAATTTTTCACCTCACTTGCTTAGGCCACGAAATTTGAAAGCTCTCCCTTTTAGCTCAAGTCAATTCCTTCCAGTTGACAGGTATCATCCGATGAAGGAAAAGAAACAGGTTAAAAAATTTAGATCATATCCCATGAGTTCAACCAATGTACCTCAATTTTTTGGAGCTCTCTCTTTTAGCTCAAGTTATGCTCGTACAATTTGTAGGTGTCATCCGTTGAGTGAAAAGAAACAGGTTAAAACTTTTAGATTATATGCCATGAGCTCACCCAATGTACCTCAATTTTTTTGGAGTTACCAAAATGAGCTAATGGGATATGCTTTAAGAATGGGGAGGGGATAACTTGAGTTCATTTTATTCGCTTCATTTTTTTTGGGGACATCCTTTTAACGCAAGTAGTGATGTTTTCCTTTTTTCTGCCTCCAACCAGCTTCAATGCAGATACTAATCGGTATTGCTTATGAAATAACCCCGAAGAAATTCTCCGGGGTTTGTCTTTTAATGAATTAGCTATTTATCCATTTTGCCAGCTACATTCACTTTTAGTGGATCCTGATGATTCCTTCCCATTTGTATTTCCTCATGTTTGTGCTGAGGATTGGACGTTTTTACTTCCTTTGCAGGAATTCTCATTCCGTAGAAAGAACGGTATACAAAGAATAATCCAATTGCTAAGAAAACAACTCCAATGTAAGGGGCGTAATTCATTTCTCCGGTTTTATCCGCCTGAACGATTAATTCAATAGCAATTTCGGCTGCCAATAATCCAAATAAAGTAGAGAATTTAATAATTGGATTTAAGGCTACTGATGAAGTGTCCTTGTATGGATCTCCAACAGTATCGCCAATAATGGTTGCATCGTGTAAAGGAGTGTTTTTCTCTTTTAAATCAACTTCAACAACTTTTTTCGCATTGTCCCATGCACCACCAGCATTGGCCATATACATAGCTTGAAATAAACCAAAAATGGCAATTGATATTAGATAGGCCACAAAGAAGTTCGGGCTGAAAAATGCAAAAGCCAATGTCAGACAAAGAATAACAGCAAAAATATTCCACATTCCTGTTTGTGCATATTGAGTACAAATCTTCACAACATTTTTAGAGTCTTCAATATCTGCTTCTGTTTTATCCAGATCGATGTTCTCTTTAATATATTCTACCGCACGATAAGCTCCTGTTGTAACAGCTTGCATCGATGCTCCCGAGAACCAGAATATCACGGCACCACCGGTAATTAAACCAAGAATAACAGATGGATCAGTTAATTGAATTTGGAGTAATGATTCTCCATTCGAGAGAATCGTTCCCTTAAGCAGGAGAATAATCGCAAAGATCATTGTAGTTGCACCAATAACGGCAGTACCAATTAATACCGGTTTTGCAGTTGCTTTAAAGGTATTTCCAGCAGAATCATTCTCTTCCAAATTGTGTTTTCCGGTTATAAAATTAGGTTCAAATCCAAAATCCCTAAGAATCTCTTCTTTGATATTTGGAATTTTTTCGATTTGAGATAGTTCGAAAACCGATTGAGCATTGTCGGTTACTGGGCCATAACTATCAACAGCGATAGTAACGGGTCCCATACCTAAGAAACCAAATGCGACCAAACCAAAGGCAAAAATTCCGGGGTAATCGCCAAAAGCTGCAATGTCTTGAACAGTGTAAAATGCGGTTGCCATCAAAGCCATCATTACCATACCTTTCCAAAAGGCAGAGAAATTACCGGCTACCATTCCCGAAAGAATAGTTAATGATGCACCACCTTCACGAGATGCAATTACAATCTCCTGCACATGGCGGGAGCTTGAACTGGTAAAAGCTTTGGTCAATTCAGGAATAACAGCAGCAGCTAATGTTCCACATGAGATAATCGTTGAGAGTTTCCACCACAATCCTTCCGGAAGATCCGAAATTAAGATGTCGCTAAGTATAAAAGTTACTACTATGGAAATAATAGATGTGATCCAAACCAAAGAAGTTAAAGGAGACTCGAAATTGAAACGATCCGCTTGACTAAATCTTGCTTTAGCAATGGCTTGATTGATTAGGTAAGCAAATACTGAAGTGAAAATCATCAGTACACGCATCGCGAAAATCCAAACAATAAGTGTTGACGCAAAACCAACATTAGGCATTAAACCTGTTTCGCCAAACATTAAAATGATAAAGGTAATTAAGGCAACACCTGTAACACCATAAGTCTCGAATCCATCGGCAGTAGGGCCAACACTATCACCTGCATTATCACCCGTACAATCGGCAATCACTCCAGGGTTTCTTGGATCATCTTCTCCAATTTTGAAAACAAGTTTCATTAAATCGGCACCAATATCAGCAATCTTGGTAAAGATACCACCAGCAATTCGTAAAGCTGCAGCTCCTAACGATTCACCAATTGCAAATCCTACAAAACAAGCTCCGGCACTTTCGCCAGGTATAAAAAGTAAAATTGCGATCATCATTATTAATTCAACGCAAATCAAAAGAAGTCCTACGCTCATTCCTGCTCGCAACGGAATAGACATTACATCGAAAGGCTTTTGCTTAAGAGCAGCAAAAGATGTGCGGCTGTTTGCATAGGTATTTATCCTGATTCCAAACCAGGCTACACCATACGAACCTAATATTCCCAAAATGGTCCATGACAGAATCAGCATGGTTTTTGGAATGGAAACATGCGCCAAACCAATAAAATAGTAGGAAATAGCAGTGCCAATAATAAGGAAGAGAATAATTAGAAATTTACCTTGTTGCAGCAGGTATATTTTACAGGTTTCGTAAATAATGTTGGAAACCTTTGCCATTGAATGATGGACTGGCAGTTTTTTAATTCTGTTAAATTGAATCATTCCGAATAACAGACCAAGAACAATAACTATGATGCCATAAAATAATAAGTTCCAACCATTAATGCCACCCAGTCCGTCAAAAACACTCTGTCTTAAATCAGGAACAACTAAGTCTGCTTCACTGGCAAAACTTGCGAAAGGGCTGAGTAATACCCCGAACACTAGTAGTAATAATGCTTTTCTCATAGGATAGAAATTAATTTAATTAGGTAAATTCCTTATTAAATTATGCATTATTGTAAAGTGAAACAAGACTTTTGGTTATTAATTTTTTTAAAAGTAAACTTATTAAGATTTTGATTGTGTCCTGATTTTCCTATATTTAACCTGTGAAGATTAGTTTGTTAGGTAAGTGATTATTTATTGTCTGATTAATTTAATTGCGAACTTCTAGCGTATTTCTATTTGGATAGTATGTGCTTCTGTATTTTTTTAAGGTATATCGAGCTGGACCTTCTATTGGTTGTCCTGTTCCCATAAGGTTAAATTTACTTTTGCAAATAGGGCATATTCCTAGAATTCCCTCTATTTCTAAATGTTCATCTGAATCTCTATCATTCGTGCAACTTGCGTCAAAAACATCAAATTCGGACGTACTGATTCTCACTACAATAAAACCATGCCCGTAATAACCTGTTGAAGGACCTATTTCGTCAAAATACCGGGCATTACCTACAGAATTTAACTCACTGTAAAAAGTAAGATCTATTGTTCCCTTAACAGGCACATATGGAATTATTTCATCCACATTAGTGTCTTTACTGCACGAACAAAAAGTGATGTTTAGCAGAAGGAAAAGAAAAAAATATTGTAAATTTGATTTGTTGCAGCTCATTGTAGTTTAATTTACTCTTTTAGATAACGTAATTGTTGCCGGTATTAGTGTAAGGCGGAGGCAAAACTAAGCTTTTTAATTAATTTTAATAGTATCAATATGGACGATAAGTGGGGGAATATATTATACTTGATTGTAATGGCACTCTTTGTTATTGTTGGTGCTCTCAAAAAAAAGAAACCACCAGTTGCTGTCAGTCCTCCCGATGAGGGAGAGGATTATCAACAAGCTGCACCTAAAGCTCCAAGTGGATTTGAATCTCTTTTTGAGAGCTTGTTGGGCAATGAAATACCTACACCTTACGTTCAATCTATTGAAGATGCAACTCCCGAGCGAGAAGAAACTATGATGGAGGAGTACACGAGATTGGAGAGTGTAAAAGCCAAAGCTTACGAAGACAAAAAGAGTTCTGCTTTATCTGATTTAAAATTAATTTATAAGGAGGAGGAACAGATTGAGTCAGATGAGGATGAAATTGATTGGCGACAGGCAATTATTTACAAGGAAATTTTAGACAGGAAGTATAATTAACGCAAAAAAAGTATACTTTTATTAGTTCCTGTTTTTTCGTACAGGAAAGGATGCTTTTATGCGAAATTTGTATCTTTGCGTCCGGAAGAGTTTCGAATCGTCGAAATTCTTTTTGTTTTTTAGATCGTTTTCGATCAAATAGATTAGAAATTATAAGAACTTAAATAGGAGGGAATTATGTCTGGTTATGCATATGTAACAGCCGAAGGATTAAAAAAACTACGAGCAGAAGTGGAACATCTTGAACGGATTGAACGTCCCAATATTTCCAAGCAAATCGGTGAAGCAATCGACAAAGGTGATTTGTCGGAAAATGCGGAATACGATGCTGCTAAAGAAGCACAGGGTTTATTGGAGGCTAAAATTTCACGTTTAAGAGGTATTCTTGCTAATAGTCGAGTAATTGACGAGACCAAAATTGATACCTCTAAAGTGCAGATGATGAATAAGGTTACCATTAAGAATCAAAAAAATGGTACTGTAATGACTTACACTTTGGTATCGGAAACCGAAGCTGATTTTAAGCAAGGAAAATTATCTATTAACACGCCAATTGCGAAAGGTTTAATGGGTAAAGTTATTGGTGATGTTGTTGAAATACAGGTTCCTAATGGATTAATTCCATTCGAGATTGTCGACATTACATTATAATTATTGGAATACAAAATCAAAAGTAAACGGATATGGCTTCAATTTTCACAAAAATAATAAATGGCGAAATTCCTTGCCACAAAATAGCTGAAGATGAAAACTATTTTGCCTTTTTGGATATCAGTCCTTTGGCATTAGGTCATACCTTGGTGATTCCAAAGCAGGAGGTTGATTATATTTTTGATTTGGATGATGATGTTTTAAGTGGATTGAATCTTTTTGCGAAACGTGTAGCGAAGGCCATTGAGAAGAGTATTGAGTGCAAGAGAATTGGCCTTGCTGTTATCGGCATTGAGGTTCCCCATACTCATATTCATTTAGTGCCATTAAATAATGTTGGTGATTTAAATTTTGCGAATCCAAAATTGGAGGTGGCATCTGATAAGTTGGTCGAGATTGCAGCTAAGATTAGAGGAAATTTTAAATAGAATATTTTATTTCAGAAGATATAAAAGCCACTTAATTAGTGGCTTTTCTTTTTTTATTTAAGTTGTAAAATTTATTTGGGGGTTCCCCTGTGGGGCGGGCTTTCCATTTTCAACTCCTCACTCGTTCCTCGTTGCGGGGTTTCCACTTCAATCCCTAACCCAATAATGCGATTTTTAGATACAAAATTACACATTTGTATAATGCCGGTAGATATCTAAAACTCGATTGCAAACGAAGTGATAGCGATCAGGATTAGATACGAATTGGTATAAGCTCTCAGAAAAAAGAAAAGTGTGCCGTGTAAACTTACATGGCATATTTTTAAAAAGCAAAATAGCCCTTGCAAGCTTACACAGCATACTTACAGAAATAAAAATGGTACATGCAAGATTACAAAGCCCATTTCTAAAAATACAAATGGTGTGTGTAAGATAACATAGCCTATTTTTAGAAAGCAAAATGGTGTTTGTAAGCTAACATAGCATACTTTTCAAAAGCAAAATGGTCTATGTAAGATAACATAGCATACTTTTTAAAATACAAATGCGCTTTGTAAGCTTGTTGGAGGTATTTTCGAAATTAATTGCAATGATTTGTGAATAAATGTAACTCACTACTGTATCCAATCGGTATTACTTAATTCTTTCGGGATTCTTTTTTACAAAATCGGACCATGAAGTTGGTTTACTTTTAGAGGGAATCGCATTTCCTTGGAAAAAATGACACATCGCAATCGCAATTGCATCCGTTTCATCCGAATTTTGCGGGAACTCCTTCAGATTAAAAAATCGCTGAAGAATGGTTGCTAATTGTTCTTTCGAGGCAGTTCCAGTACCAGTAATCGCAAGTTTAATTTTTTTAGGAGCATACTCAAAAATAGGAATGTTTCGATGCAATGCTGCCGATATGGCAACCCCTTGAGCTCGTCCTAATTTCAGCATCGACTGAACATTTTTGCCGAAAAACTGTGATTCAATGGCCAGCTCATCAGGTTTGTATTCATCAATGACTTGCAGAGTATGTTGAAAAATTTTCTGGAGTTTAATGTAAGGATCCGTAATTTTTTTGAGATCTAAGAAACCCGATACCAAGATTTGAGGTTTCTTATCTACAACTCTAATTAGTCCGTAGCCCATTAAGTTGGTGCCAGGATCGATTCCCATAATTATTCTGTCGTTACTCAATTGAATTGGATTTTTTAATAAATTTCTGCAAAATTATCCCCGAAATGATAAGCCCTAAACCTGCAAGAGTACTAAGATAGATAGATTCTCCGATTATAAGATGTATAAATAGTAAGGAAACAAAAGGGCTCAAAAAAACCAAATTGCTTATTTTATCTGTTGAACTTGTAATTTTTAATGCTTTTAACCAGAATACATAGGCAATTCCACATTCTACAATTCCAATATATATTGCAGCCAAAATACTTTTGTTATCAGGTATTCTCAAATCTGAAAAGAGCAGGGTGGTTATTAGAATGTATAAAAAACCGAATACAAAATTAAGGAATAGCTTTTGCTTTTCTTCACGATGATCGCGAACATTAAATATCCAAAAAAGAGCCCAAAACAACGAGCTCGACAGAGCTAATATGACTCCATATGTATTTGGGGTTTCAATGGATGTAAATGAACCTTTGTTAGCGATAATCAAAACGCCCGAAAAACTAAGCATTATGCACAAGAGACTCCTCCATCCAATCTTTTGTTTTAACAGTGGGATCGAAAGTAGAACCAAACTTATGGGCCAGATATAGTTCAAACTCAATGCAAATTGCGCAGGTAGTATCGAATAGGCTTTTAAAAGTACTAAATAATAGAGAAATGGATTTAAAAATCCCAGAGCGGCCGATCGAACATAATCCCTTTTGCTACCTGTAAAAGCTTTTTGTAACTGAGAAGAGAACAAGAGTAAACACCCTAAAAAAAGCAGGGCAACTCCCGATAAAATCAGCAAAAGATGAAGAAAATCCATCCCATTCAGTGCAATTTTAAATGCTGTAGCCACAGTAGACCAGCAAAGAATTGCTGACAGGGCGAAAATGTATGCTTTTCTTTGAGTATCCAAATTTTAGGAGTTAAGCTTCTTCTAATAAGGATGAAAAAATCATTACCTCAGTATTATATTTTGCCTGAAAAACAGCTTTTGTTCTTGGCTCGAAACAGGTGTAGTATTTAGTGAACAGTTCTTTGTTTTTAAACAAAAGTTGAAGAGAGTAGGTCAATCCTTCATCTTCCG
>JAQBBZ010000394.1:0-27402 GCA_032125735.1 Labilibaculum sp. | reverse complement strand
GAATGGAGAATCTTCTTTTCTGTAACCAAATGCTACCATGGCGGCTACTCCAAGACGTTCTGTATTCCGATTTTTGTCATGTACTTAGTAAAATCCTATTAAAAAAGGGAAAGGATTTTATTCGAAAATATTGTATTTGTTGATCATCTTTTAAAATAAAATATAAAAGTATCGCTTGATTTAAAATTTAATTAGTATGTTTGCTTTCAGGTATGAATAATAATTTAAAACTTATACTGATTTGAAACCAGAATTTCTATACGAAAAAACACTTGGTGGTACTGTTAATGGTAAAAAGAGGAAGCAGGATCAGTATCGTAAAATAATATCCCATTTGTATTATAATGGAGTTGCTTCAATTGCGGAGATCGTGAAAACGGCAAAAATGAGTCAACCTTTAGTTGCTTCATTGGTTGAAGATCTTCTTGGTTTTGGGGTAATTCTTGAAAATGGTATTGGAGAATCAATTGGAGGGAGACGTCCAAATTTATTTTGTATTAATCCTGAATATCAATATGTAGTTGGTGTTGATATTAATTTACATACACTCAATTTAGCTGTTTTCGATATGAATAACCATTTGGTTTATCGTGAGGAGTTTAAAGAGTTTGAATTGGAAAACAGCAGTGATTATTGTCAGGCATTGGTTGAAAAAGTCAATGCAGCTCTTGATACAATAAATGTTGATCGGGAAAAGGTGTTAGCTGTTGGAATTTCAATTCCGGGTTTGGTCGATGCTGAAAATGGATTGACACATACGCATTTGTCGTTTGCCGAAGAAGGTTTGCGGGCTTATCTGAATCGGGAACTGGGATTTTCAATATTGCTGGACAATGATGCCCGGACTATGGCATTGGGAGAGAAGGCTTTTGGAAAGGCCAAAGATAAAAAGAATGTATTGTGCCTGAATTTAAGTAATGGTATTGGTTTAGGCATGATCTTAAATGGTGAATTGCATAGTGGTAAAAATGGGTTTGCCGGTGAGTTTGGCCACATTTTAATCGATCCTGAGGGAACACTTTGTAATTGTGGGAAAATTGGGTGCCTGGAAACTTTAACATCCGGGAAGATTTTGGTGCGTCAAATAAGAGAAGGAATTGAGAAAGGGCAGGAAAGTTTTTTAGCCAAATATCAGGTTGAAGGGAAAAAGATTGATTTGAGAGCTGTTGTTGATGCAATTTTAGCTGGCGATCAGTTTGCTATTGATCAATTAAACAAGATGTGCGAATACTTAGGAAAAGGTTTGGTGACTTTGATTCACTTACTGAATCCTGAAATGATAATTATTGGAGGAAGATTGGCTCAGGCAGGAAAGTATATTATTAGTCCGGTAAGTATGTGGATGAATAAATATGCTATGGATAAAATTAGTTCGGAGGCTGAGCTGGTAAATTCTGATTTATTAGATGATGCCGCTCTTATGGGAACCATGGCAAACGTTATGAAGAAAATATTAAGTAGTAGTTAGTGATTAGTTAAGAAGAAAATTGTCTCCCTGTTGTTTTCAACTAGCGTTGAAGATTTGTGTAGAAGTGGTGTTCTTACAGGGAGCAATTTTTATAAAGTATTGTGACCATCTGCCTTTTCTAAAGACCATTGGAACATTGTAGTAGTAGTGATGCATGGCAGGTGGTTGCTTTTTTTTAGGAAAATCGTTACGTGAGTGTATCGGTAAAGATAAAATTGCAGAGTTCAAATTGATTTGAATATTGATATTTAGATAAGATATGAAACGTCCATGCCAAAGCGATTTTGACACACAGGGAGATGATTATCCCAGCATGGTAAGTTACATATGACAACTAAGAAATAAATTGTAAACAGATGAAACCTACGTTATTGGTATTAGCCGCAGGAATGGGAAGTCGGTATGGGGGATTAAAGCAGATCGATCCGATTGGACCAACGAATGAAACGATTATAGATTATTCGATACATGATGCAATCGATGCCGGTTTTGGTAAGATTGTTTTTGTGATTAGAGAGAGTTTTGAGGAAGAGTTTAAAGAGCTTTTTAATGCAAAACTAGCCGGGAAGATTGAAGTTGATTACGTAAATCAGGAAATAGGAAAGGTTCCTGAGGGGTCAGTATATAATTTGGAACGTGAAAAACCTTGGGGAACGGGTCATGCTATTTTAATGGCTAAAGATTGTATTTATGAACCTTTTGCGGTGATTAATGCAGACGATTACTATGGCGTTGAGGCTTTCACAACTATTGCAGATTATTTGAGCCACTCTATTACTGATGAAGAAAACTGTATGGTTGGCTACCAGTTAGGCAATACCATTTCAGAAAATGGGTCGGTATCAAGAGGAGTTTGCGGAACAAATGAGAATAATCACCTGACTACAGTTGTTGAGCGTACTCATATTGAGAAGTTGGAAAATGGAATTGCCTACAAGGAGAATGAAGAGTGGATCCAGCTAGCTCCGGAAACTACTGTTTCGATGAATTTTTGGGGGTTTACGCCCAAACTGTTTGATCATTTGGAATCACAGTTTACCGTTTTTCTGAAAGAAGAAGGAGATCAGTTGAAATCAGAATTTTTTATTCCAACTGTAGTTGCCAATATCATTAAAGATGGAAAAACACAGGTTAAAGTTTTGAAGTCGGATGCTCAGTGGTTTGGTGTGACTTATCGTGAGGATAAAGAAAAAGCAATTAAAGCGATTGGTAAATTGATAGAGAAGGGAACATATCCTTCTAAATTGTGGGTATAATTTTATAGGAGAATAAAATGACATTAATAAAATCAATATCCGGTATTAGAGGTACTATTGGCGGAAGACCAGGGCAATCATTAACACCAATGGATATCGTTAGCATATCAGGAGCTTTTGGCATGTGGCTTCGAAATAGTGGTGCCAGTAAAAAAGTAATAGTTGGTCGTGATGCCCGAATCAGCGGTGAGATGGTGAATCAGCTTGTGGTTGGAGCATTACTTTCAGTTGGTATTGAGGTTGTTGATCTTGGTTTGGCCTCTACACCAACAGTCGAAATGGCTGTAACAGATATGAATGCTGGTGGTGGTATTATTATTACTGCGAGTCACAATCCGAAAAATTGGAACGCATTAAAATTATTAAATGCAAAAGGCGAATTTATTTCTGATCAGGATGGAAAGGATTTGTTACATCTTGTTGAAGAACAGGATTTCAATTATAATGAGGTTGATGATTTAGGAAAGTACTCTCGGAAAGATGATTACTTAGAGACTCATATTCAGCATATTCTTGATTTACCTTTAGTGGATAAAAAGCTGATTGAAGAAGCTGATTTTTCGATTGCTGTTGATGCTGTGAATTCTGTTGGAGGAATCGCAATTCCACAGTTATTGAGAGCTTTAGGTGTGAAAAAGATTAAGGAAATCAATTGCAATCCTGATGGTCATTTTGCTCACAATCCGGAACCACTACCTGAAAATATTGTGGAAATATCGGAATGTGTTAAGAATGAAAAATTAGACCTTGGAATTGTTGTTGATCCTGATGTAGATCGTTTAGCTCTGGTTTGTGATAATGGTCAACCCTTTGGCGAAGAATACACTTTGGTGTCGGTGGCTGATTATGTGCTTCAGAACACGAAAGGCAGCTTGGCGGCCAACTTGTCCTCAACAATGGCTCTTCGCGAAATTGCAGAAAAACATGGTGTTGAATTTTTTGAGTCGGCAGTAGGCGAGGTGAATGTGGTGCGGGAAATGAAGAATCATTCTGCGGTGATCGGTGGTGAAGGTAATGGAGGAATTATTTATCCTGAGTTACACTATGGTAGAGATGCTCTTGTTGGAGTCGCTTTATTTTTAACATTTCTTGCCAAATCGAAGATGAGCTCCTCTGAATTGAGGGCTACATATCCTGACTATAAAATTGTAAAAGAGAAAATAGAGTTGGGTGGGATTGCTAATTTGGATTTAATACTTGAACAAGTGCGTCGAAAATTCATTGATTATCCGTGTAATACGATCGATGGATTGAAGATTACATTTCCTGATGGATGGGTGCATTTGCGAAAATCAAATACAGAGCTCATTATACGTATCTACGCAGAAGCAACCTCTGAAGACTATGCCTGTAATTTAGTGGATTGCGTAAAGCAATTGATGAAAAATACAATTTAAGGAAGTGATTATTTTAGACTTAAGAATATAACATAGAATTAGTAATCTTATAAATTTAAAAATTATGGTAAGCGCACAAGTAGTGGATACTAAAGTAAATAGGTACGTAGTTCCTCTTATTATAGTTGGAGTAATGTTTTTTGCAATTGGGTTTGCATTAGGTATTAATAGTTATATTATTCCGCTTTTAAAGAAAGCTTTAGACATCTCTTCAGCCGAATCATACTTAGTGATTGCTGCTACTTTCTCAGCCTTTCTAATTTTTGGATATCCCGCTTCATTGGTGATTGGTAAAATTGGTTATAAAAAGACAATGGCATTATCTTTTATCATGTTTGCAGTTGGTTTTTATTTATTTATTCCATCGGCACGAATGGAGAGCTTGCCTCTTTTTTTACTGGCTTCGTTCATTAGTGGTATGGGAAATACTTTTTTGCAGGCTTCTGTGAATCCGTATATTACCATATTAGGACCCATTGAAAGTGCCGCAAAGCGTATGAGTTATATGGGGATTGCCAATAAGTTGGCTTGGCCAATAGCTCCTTTGTTTTTGGCATTGATTATTGGGAAAGAAGTGGAAAATGTATCACTAACTGATATAAACATACCTTTTTACATCATTATAGGTGTTTTTGTTCTCTTGGGAGTATTGGCACTTATGACTAAGCTTCCTGAAGTGAAAGCGGTTGGAGAGGATGAAGATTCAGTAGATGCTTGTCCTTACGCAGCAACAAAAAACTCTGTTTGGCAGTTTCCTCACCTTCTGTTAGGAGTACTTGCCCTTTTCTTGTACGTTGGAGTTGAAACAGTCTCTTTAGGAACCTTGGTTGATTATGCCACAACTCTTGGCTTGCCCAATCCGGAATATTATGCATGGATTGCTCCGATAGGTATGGTTATTGGATACATCTGTGGAGCTGCATTGATTCCTAAATATCTTAGTCAGGCTACAGCCTTGCGAATTTGTGCGGTAACCGCCTTGTTCGGATCGTTAATGGTTGTGTTTTCTCCTGAAGATTTATCGATTTATTTTATCGCATTTATGGCCTTGGGATGCTCATTAATGTGGCCTGCGTTGTGGCCATTGGCAATGACCGATTTGGGTAAATTCACTAAAGCTGGTTCATCATTAATGGTTATCGCTATTGTTGGAGGTGCCTTAATACCAACTATATATGGCTTGATGAAAGATGCTGTTGGTGCACAAAATGCGTATTGGGTATGTGTTCCTTGTTTTCTGTACATTCTTTATTACGGTTTAAAAGGACATAAAATCAGAACTAATTAAAACATTACAATTTGGGCACGAGTAGTGTAAAGTTCTTGTGCCCTCATTCAAAGATAAAATATGACAGATAATTTAAAAGAAATAGCTTCGAAATTCTCTATAGAAGGGGAAATAGCAGAGATTAAAGCTCTTGGTGAAGGGTTTATTAACGATACATTTATTGTAACGACCCTTGCTGAAGAAGACCCAAACTATTTATTCCAACGCAAGAATAAGAATATTTTTAAGGATGTTCCCGGAATGATGGGGAATATTTTAAAAGTGACAACTCACCTTAAGAATAAAATTGCTGCTGCAGGTGGAGATATCATGCGCGAAGCAATGACAATTACACCAACAGAAAATGGAGATCTTTATTATAAAGATGAAGAGGGTGATTTTTGGGCAATGTGTCTTTTTATTAAAGACAACCTGACATACGAAGCAGCAGACAGTCCGGAATTGGCTTATGCCGGAGGAAAAGGAATTGGTAAGTTTCAATCTATGTTATCGGATATGAAAGAACCACTGATCGATATTCTTCCTGGTTTTCATAACATCAGATTCCGTTTTAAGCAGTGGGATGAAGTGTTGATTAAAGATCCTGCAGGCCGTAAGGCTGAATTGACTGAAGAGATTGCCTGGGTTGAGGGGCGTCGTAAGGAAATGTTAGAATTCTGGACTCTTGTTGAGAATGGAACGATTCCTACACGAGTAACTCATAATGATACCAAAATCAACAACATTCTTTTTGATAAAGAGGGAAATGATTTGTGTGTGATAGATTTGGATACCGTATTGAACAGCACGGTATTGAATGATTACGGCGATGCTATGAGATCATATACCAATACTGGCTTAGAGGATGATGAGAATTTGGATCATGTGAGCATGGATATGGAAATATTCAAGGCATATACCAAAGGATATCTGGAAGAAACAGTTTCGTTTTTGACAGCTCCCGAATTGGAATATCTTGCTTTTTCGGCCAAATACATCACATTCGAACAGGTTCTTCGATTCTTAATGGATTATATTGATGGAGATAACTATTATAAAATAAAATCACCGCAGCATAACTTGATCCGAACACATGCTCAATACAAATTATTAACAAGCATGGAAGAACAATATGAGCAAATGAAGCAAGTGGTATCTAAATACAGCAAAGAATTATCAGTGTAATAAATGGAGTTTTATTTCTGATACCAAACCCGGTATTTAATCGTGTGGTAGCGTAATTTAAGACAAACAGTCATTTTCTCACGAAAGTGAAGTGTTTTAAGCGAGTAAGGTTAAGAGATTATTGAAATAAAAAGAAAATGAAAACATTATTTACATCAAAAGTAGAGCAAGCGTTCTATGAATTGTCAGGAGCGCAGGAGATTACAGCTAAGATTCCTTATGTAACGGTTGATAATTTCCCAAAATTGGGTTTGATGACCTCACTTCGGTTTTTGGAGTGGGCTGAGCAAAATCCTCAAGGAGTAATTAGTTTACCAACGGGTAAAACTCCGGAGTATTTTATCAAGTATACTCAGTTTCTTCTTGAGAATTGGAACAAGCCTAAAGGAATGGATATCCTTGCGAAATATGGTTTAGGGAATATGGCTAAACCTGATTTAAGTGGATTGCAGTTTGTGCAGATTGATGAGTTTTATCCGATTGATCCGCGCCAGCACAATAGTTTTTACAACTATGTGATGAAATACTACATTGATGGTTTTGGCTTGAAGAAATCCAATTCGTTACTGATTAATTCAGAGGAAATTCCATTGGTCGATAATAAACATTTTCTGGAAGTTTTTCCTGATTACAATATTGATTTGTCGCTTCGTTACCGCGAGGCAACAAGTGTTGTGGAAGAGATGCAGCAGAAATCAATTTTCATGATTGATAACTGGTGTACTTCTTACGAGCAAAAAATTCGTGATAAAGGCGGCATCGGGTTTTTCCTGGGCGGAATTGGTCCTGATGGTCATATTGCCTTTAACACCCGTGGATCGGATCATTTTTCGACGACACGATTAACAAAAACAAATTTCGAGACACAAGCGGTTGCTGCAGGCGATTTGGGAGGTATTGAAGTTTCAAGAAACCGTTTGGTAATTACCATCGGCCTGGATACAATCACTCACGATCCAAATGCTGTTTCCATTATTTTTGCTGCTGGTGAAGCTAAAGCTGATATTGTAAAAGGATCATTGGAAAGTGAGCCAGATGCGATTTATCCAGCCTCAGTTCTTCAGCGCCAGAAAAACAGTCGTTTTTATTTAACAACTGGTGCGGCCTGTAAGCTGACCGATAGCGTGAATCAATTCTACAAAACAGGAGATTGGACAAATGCGAAAAGCGAAAGATCTGTTATCGATCTGTGTCAGAAAATCAATAAATATGGTCACCATTTAACTTTGGAAGATTTAAAGGCTGATCCTTACACCAGTCAAATTCCTAATTTGAATGCAACAACTGTTCAGACAGTTATCGATTCCATCAAAAAGAAGTTGGAAAAAGGGATGAAGCCTGATACTAACGAGGTGATTTACCACACTGGTCCTCACCACGATGATATCATGTTGGGAATTATGCCCTATACCAATCGTCAGATGCGTTCGGCAAGTAATGATGTCCATTTTTCGGTTTTAACATCAGGATTTACTGCAGTTACCAATGCTTTTGTGATTGGTGTATTGAAAGAATGTCAGGAATTTATTGCCAAAGGTGATATTCAAATGTTGGATTATCCTGATTTCTTCGAGATAGGATATAGTAAAAAGTGGGATAAAGATGTTTATCATTTCTTGAATTCAGTTGCCGCCCGAAATCAAAACGGAAAGCGAAGAGGTTTGTGTCATCGTGTAATTCGTTCCATTGTTGAAACCTGGAAAGTAAACAGCAAGGAACATCTGAATGAGACAATTGCTTTTATTATTGCAGATTTGGAAAGCAGTTACGATGGAGGTAAAAATTCTCCTGAAGTTCAGAAAATGAAGGGGATGATTCGTGAGTTTGAAGAGGAGTTGGTTTGGGCTCATTTTGGAACTCCGGTTAAAAATGTTCATCACCTGCGTTTGGGTTTCTATAAGGGTGATGTGTTCACCGAAACACCAGAAAAGAACAGGGATATGCTTCCGGTTTTGGAGGAATTCAGAAAATACAAACCAACAATTATTAGTTTGGCTATGGATCCGGAAGGTAGTGGACCGGATACCCATTATAAAGTATTGCAAGCCATTGCCGGTGCAGTTAAAGAGTGGAAAGAAGAGGAAGATTTATCGAAACTTCGAATTATTGGTTACCGAAATGTTTGGTTTAAATACCATCCTGCCGAAGCCGATTCCATTGTTCCGGTTTCTTTGAATGCTCTTGATGTTATGGAGAATTCATTTAGCGAAAGTTATATGAGTCAGGTGAATGCTTCATTCCCGAGCTACGAGTACGATGGCAAATTTAATGAGTTGACTCAAAAAGTTTGGGTTCAACAGTTGAAACAAATTCAATTGCTTTTAGGTAAGAATTTCTTTTACGAAAATAATCATCCATTGGTACGTGCTACGCATGGTTTGGTGTATATGAAAGAAATGAATGCTGAAGAATTTGTGGCTATGGCCCAAGAGCTTGAAAAAGCAGTTGAAGAAAATCCGTTTTAAGTACCACACATAAATACCCCGGATCGGGAGACAATTGTCTCTCGGTCCACTTTTTTTCGTTAGCATATGAAACGTCCATGCCAAAGTGATTTTGACACAGAGGAAGATGATTGTTCCAGCATGGTAAGTTCTCCCGAAACAAGTTCGGGACAGGCTATATGGCAAAAACTTAAAATTATAATTATATGCAAGAATATATCGTAAAACGTATCAGTCAAGGAGTTCTTGCCATTGCAGGTAAAGAAATGAATTCTGTTTGGGAAATCGCTAATGTGAATTCAGACTTCTCTTATCCTTGGGAAAATGAAAAAGCACCCAAAACCAATTTCAGAGCTTTACATGATGATGAGTATTTTTATTTTCGTTTCGACGTAGAAGATGATAATGTATTGACTTACGTGGATCAAGATCACAAAATGGAAGTGGTGCATAGTGATCGTGTTGAGATCTTTTTTAGACAAGACGAGAAACTGAATCCATATTATTGCCTGGAGATGGACGCCCATGGTAGAGTTTTAGACTATGTAACCCGCTATTATCGCGATTTTGATTATGAATGGTCGTGGCCCGAATCTAAAGATCTGGATGTAAAAGCTTCGGCAAATACAAATGGCTATGTCGTAGAAGGAGCTATAAAACTATCTTCACTGGAAGCTTTGGGCTTATTAAAAGATCGTGTATTGGAAGCCGGTTTGTACCGTGGGTATTGTATGAGTTTGCCAGAAGGAAACAAAGAGGCTTACTTACGATGGATTTCCTGGGTGAAGCCAGAATCAAAAGATCCTGATTTTCATATTCCATCATCATTTGGTAGGTTGAAGTTAGAGCTCTAATAAAAAGAAAGAACTAGCTTTGCTAAGTAATTTGTGTATAAGTCTTACTTTTACGACTCAAATTAGGAGCAGTACTAGTCCAACAATCGGAGTAGTATTACTCCAACAACCGGAGTAGTATTACTCCGACAACCGGAGTAGTATTACTCCGACAACAGGAGCAGTATTACTCCGACAACAGGAGTAGTATTACTCCGACAACAGGAGCAGTACTAGTCCGGCAACAGGAGCAGTACTAGTCCGATAACCGGAGTCGTATTACTCCGACAACCGGAGTAGTATCAGGACTATTTTTATTTGAAAAGCAAATTAGAATAAATTGTAATGACAGATATAGCAGTAGGTATAGATATAGGAGGAACCAATACCGTTTTTTCATGTATTGACGCAAACGGAAAATCATGGGGGAATGGAAATATTCCTACTCAGGAGCAAGAACGATTTGAGGATTTTTTGAATGACTTATGTAATTTAATTGATAAGACGATTGAAGATTCAATTGAAGATCTTAAGCTAATTGGAATAGGGATTGGAGCTCCAAATGGAAATTTTCATACCGGCACAATTGAAAATGCCGCCAATTTAAGGTGGAAAGGATTATTGGAGATTTCCCGTTTGGTGAAGGAACGCATGAATGTACCTGTAAAATTGACCAATGATGCCAATGCTGCGGCTTTGGGCGAGCGTATATTTGGAGGTGCAAAAAACATGGCTGACTACATGGTTATTACTCTGGGTACTGGTTTGGGAAGTGGCATTGTTGTAAACGGCGATTTGCTTTACGGACATGATGGATTTGCCGGAGAAGTCGGACACATTATTGTTCGGCCGGAAGGACGGGAATGTGGGTGTGGTCGAAGAGGCTGCCTAGAGACATATGTATCGGCTACAGGAGTAAAACGAACAGCTTATAAGATGTTGGCAAAACATTTGGGTGATAGTTCTTTGCGGGCAATTCCGTTTAATGAATTGACTGCGAAGATGGTTGCCGATGCGGCCAATGACGGAGATTTACTCGCAATGGAAGTATTTGCCTATACCGGGAAAATGTTAGGAGAGGCTTTGGCGAATGTGGCTTCAGTAACCAGTCCTAAAGCTATTTTCTTTTTTGGAGGACTGGCAAAGGCTGGAGAGCTTCTTTTTGAACCTGTTCGTGAAGCGATGGAAAAGAATTTACTGTTCCTGTATAAGAACAAAATTAGCCTGTTGCCTTCAGAATTAGGCGATGAAGCAGCAGTTCTTGGGGCAGCTGCTTTAATATGGAATGATCATCATAATGTATTTTGTTTGTAAACTAGAAATTGAAAAGCAATGCAGGTTATCTATTTTACTCGAGTACGACCAGTTATCCAAATGGATAACTGGTCGTATTACGGGTAGAATTATTTGATTAATCCATCAGTTGACAGACCATTTGTTTAAGGATTACCTGCAGGTTCAACACTTTTAGGGACCTTAGCGAATTGGTTAATTGGTCTGTAAAAGGAAAAGTGTAATTTATGTGTCCACACATTTAATATGAATGTAGGACTATCCTAAGAACAGATGGAAAGCAGCCAAAGATTCATATGATAACCTCTCTTCTCTTTCTTTGATATTCCAAAAGAAAATGTGAATATGCTCAATGGGAATGCTGCAGATGCCAAGAAAGAGTGTATGCGAAATGAAGAGAAAGTTAAAGAGATGGGATAGGACTGTTTTTGTGGGTTTCTCTATATTCTGTTCGAAGATTCTCTTTCAATTAATTTCACCGGAAGCACGATAGTTTCCTGATGATTTCCCGTTTTGTTATTAATAATGTCCAGCAGAATTTCGGTTGCTTTTGTTCCAACATCAAAACCAGATTGCTCTATTGTTGTAAGTGATGGGTTTAGGTATTCAGAGAAAGGTTCATTACTAAATCCTACAATTGCTAAATCTTCCGGAATTCGAATGCCGTTTTCCTTGGCGTAGAGAATGATACTAAGAGCAGAAGTATCGTTGGCTGCAAATATTGCGTCCGGGGGATTTGCAGATTCCAATAGTTTTTTTGCACACGCCATTCCGTCCTCTCTGGTTAACGGACTTTCAAGGATAAGTTCCTCTTCGATATTGATGTTGTGTTTACGGAGTGCTTTCAAATAGCCTTGTAAACGATTAATGTAAATGTTAAGATGTTGTGGTCCGCTAATATGCGCAATTCGTTTGCATCCTTTCGAAATAAGATGTTCCGCAGCTAAAAAACCACCTTTAAAATCATCAACCACAACCTGGCTGGTTTCCAATTCGTCACAAACCCTGTCGAAAAAGACGAGCGGAATACCTCTGTTTGTTAATGTTTTATAATGGTCGTAGTTTTTAGTATTGATTGCGATTGATGAAATCACACCGTCAACACGACTGGCAAATAGTGTTTTCACACAATCAGACTCTCTTGCTTCCTGATCGTTTGATTGGCAGATGATAACATTATAACCTTTTGTTCTGGCTAATTCTTCAATACCTGTTATTGCTGAAGAAAAGAAGTATCTGCTTATTCTTGGAATAATAACACCAATGGTGTTTGTGCAACTGGTGCGCAAATTAGAGGCTAAGGCATTGGGTTGATAAGCTAGCTTTTTAGCCATGTCGCGAACAGCTTTTTTTGTTTTGTCACTAATTCTTGGATTGTCATTTAGAGCTCTGGATACAGTAGATCCTGAGATATTTAACGCTTTAGCTATATCGTGAATGGTAATATTACTCTCTTTCTTCATACGTAATCTTATGCAGTAGTTAATCCGATGCAAAGATGCATATTATTTTTATAATTGAATGTAGGAAAGTGCAATAAAGGATGCGAAGTTGCATAAATATGAAATTTAGTGTTTTTCTACATTAGTCTTGAGAGTCATTGTTTGTAGGCTATGTGAGGGTTTTAGGATTCTGTTTTGGATATGATGCAGGGTCTTGTAAAATAAAAATACAGACAATCGATTGCACAAATCAATAACATTTTATTTCTTTGTAACGAACAAGTGGAAAAAAGCCTGGAAGGGTAATGTGTCAAAACGGATTATATAAATTTTAATAAAAATAGAAATCATGGGCTTGAAATATGAAGAGAGATATGCAACTCATCCAGCTGATGCTAAGAGTTACGATACAAATCGATTAAGAGATGAGTATTTGGTTCAGAATTTAATGGAAGAGGGCAATATTAATTTGACCTATTCACAGTATGATAGATTAATTGTTGGTGGTGTTGTTCCTACAAACGAAGCTTTGCTGCTAAAAGCAATTGATCCTTTAAAAGCTGAATATTTTTTGGAGAGAAGAGAATTGGGAATTGTAAATGTAGGTGGCAAAGGAAGTGTAAGTGTTGATGGAGTAGTGTATGACCTGGACTACAAAGAAGCACTTTATGTTGGAAAAGGGAATAAAGAAGTTGTATTTGCAAGTGCTGATGCAAAAGCTCCTGCGCATTTTTATTTAAACTCGGCTCCTGCACACGAAGTATTTCCAATTGTGAAAGTCGGACGCGGGGATGCGATTGTTATTGAGTTGGGAGAAGCGGAAAATTCAAACCGAAGAACATTGAATAAATTGATTGTATCGGATACGATTCAAACAAATCAATTGCAAATGGGGATGACTGAATTACATCCTGGAAGTGTTTGGAATACAATGCCTGCTCATACTCACAGCAGAAGAATGGAAGCTTATTTTTATTTTGAGGTGCCTAAAGGACAGGCTATTTGTCATTTCATGGGCGATCCAAAAGAAACCCGTCATATCTGGATGGGAAATGAAGAGGCTGTTTTTTCTCCAACATGGTCAATTCATTCAGCGGCAGGAACAAGTAACTATACATTCATTTGGGGAATGGGTGGCGAAAATTTGAATTACGGCGATATGGATATCTGCCAAACAAATGAATTGCGTTAGTATAAATTAGGTTGTTGTGTTTAATTGTAAGATATAAGTTATGATTTTAGATTTATTTAAGTTGGATGGTAAGGTTGCTTTGGTAACCGGTGCTACACATGGTATTGGAATGGCGATTGCAACTGCTTTAGCTGAAGCCGGAGCTCAGATTGTGGTAAACGATATTTCGAAGGAGAATTTGGATAGAGGAATTGCTGATTATGCAAAAAAGGGAATTGATTGTAAAGGTTATATTTTCGATGTAACAGATGAGGCTGGAGTTATCGCTGGTGTTGACCAAATAGAGGCAGAAGTTGGACCAATTGGAATTTTGGTAAACAATGCTGGTATTATCATGCGTGTACCAATGCAGGATATGGAAGTGAAAGATTACCGTAAGGTAATTGATATCGACTTGGTTGGTCCTTTCATCATGGGTAAATATGTTGGACGTAAAATGATTGAGCGTCGCGAAGGTAAAATCATCAATATTTGTTCGATGATGAGTGAGTTGGGACGTAACGACGTTAGCGCTTATGCATCGGCAAAAGGCGGATTGAAAATGTTGACTAAAAATATGGCTACTGAGTGGGCTAAATTTGGAATTCAAACCAATGGCATTGGACCTGGATATTTTGCAACATCTCAAACTGCAGCTATCCGCGAAGACGGTCATCCTTTTAATGACTTCATTATTAGCAGAACACCTGCTGGCCGTTGGGGAGATCCTGAAGATTTGGGTGGTACAGCGGTATTCCTTGCTTCAAAGGCATCCGACTTTGTAAACGGACATGTGGTTTATGTTGATGGCGGAATTTTAGCAACCATTGGTAAACCTTCGAATGAGAAATAGTTAGTAGTGGAAGAAGGAATGAGGAGAGTGCCTAAAAATGAATATTGCTGGGGAGTGAATTCATACTCTTTTTGTTCCTTTTTTATTCCATCAAATACATCTGTGTTTCAGAATCTAAAATACTTAGTATGATCAAATCTTGTTTTGTTGTTGCTGTAATGGCTGCGGTTTTAAGCGCATGTAGTTCGTCTCCCGTGCTTGAGTTAAAGAATGAAATGGCACAGGCCCGTAAAGATGCACCTGTTATTATTAACAGGGAAGCTATAAAGAAATTAGTTGGAGAAATACCAACGGATAAATTACCGGTTGTTACCGATGAAAAAGGAAATACAATACCTTGTCAGCTTGATGATTTAGACCGGGATGGAACTTGGGACGAACTGGCTTTGGTTTGTGATTTTGAGGCGAGTGAAGTTAAAAAAGTAAGGCTTAATTTCATGATGCCGGAAGAAGCGCCAAAATATCAGATGCGCACGAATGTTCGATTGGGTGTTGGTTCAATTGAAGAGGGTTTTGAAGGAACCGATTATGCTTTATCGCCGAAAGGATTTATGGGACTTCCTGTAATTTATCAGGCTGAGAGTGTAAGTTGGGAAAATGACATTATGGGATTCCGGAACTACTTTGATTGCAGAAATGCCAAAGATTTATTTGGAAAATTGGCTCCTGAAATGATCATGGATAATATAGGAACGCTGCAAAGTGGTTCGTATCACAATTTGTCTGATTGGGGAATGGACGTACTGCACGTGGGTCCGTCATTGGGTGCCGGAGGATTGGCAATGTTTCATCAGGATTCATTATACCGCTTAGGATCTACTGAGAAATTCGAGTTTCAGGTAATTTCAAGAGGTCCGGTTCGTTCTGTTTTTGATTTAAAATTTGAGGGATGGAATGTGGATGGAAAGATGCTTAATGCAAGGGAACGAATTACTATTTGGGCTGGTAAATATTGGTTTCAGAGTGATGTGTCTGTGGATGGATTGGATCAGGAAGCTGAATTGGCCGTGGGGATTGTAACCAGTTACTTAAAGGGAAATAAACCATTCTCATTTTCTGCAAATAGTGAATTTGCAGCTGTTGCTACTCACGATATTCAATCAATGCATGAGGATTATTTAGGGATGGGTATTTTACTGGCGGCAGATAGTAAAGTTAGAACAGGTGATGCTCCCGTTTTGAGTGAAGAAATAATAAAGGGAAGTCGATGGAATCAGCCTGTTGGGCAAACACATTTCGTGACTCAGAAGATTAAAAATAATCAAACAGCAACTCATTACTTTTTTGCTGCATGGGAAGTTGAAAATAGTAACTGGAGCAAGCAGGAGAATTTTGAGAATTTAATGAAAGATCAGGCCAATGAATTGAGTTCGCCGGTTGTTGTTGCAGTAAAATAAGATATTTTTTCAAACAATATAAAGAAGGATTAGAGATGAGTAATAAGGTAGTTACTTTTGGAGAAATCATGTTGCGATTGGCAACACCTGGATATGAGCGGTTTTCGCAAGTGTCAGAGTACAGAGCCACCTTTGGCGGTGGTGAAGCAAATGTTGCGGTATCATTGGCTAACTATGGAATCGAATCAAATTTTGTCACCCGATTGCCAAAAAATGATATTGCACGTGCATGCGAGATGGATTTGAAGAGATATGGCGTAAATACAGAGCATATTGTATACGGTGGCGAACGGTTAGGAATCTATTTTTTGGAAACAGGAGCCGTGAGTCGTGGTTCTAAGGTTGTTTATGATCGGGCTCATTCAGCTATTTCTGAAATAGAAAAGGGAATGATCGATTGGGATCAGGTCTTTCAAGGAGCCAATTGGTTTCATTGGACGGGAATTACGCCAGCCATTTCGCAAGGTGCTGCTGATGCCTGTCTGGAAGCAATTAAAGCGGCAAATGAAAGAGGAATCACTGTTTCCTGCGATTTAAATTATCGTAAAAATCTTTGGCAATATGGTAAATCAGCAGGTGAGGTTATGCCTGAATTGGTTGCCGGAACCGATGTGATTTTAGGTAATGAAGAGGATGCTGAAAAAGTTTTAGGAGTTAAGCCAGAAGGTGTTGATGTAACCGATGGTCATGTTGATGCAGAAGCGTATCTTTCAGTTTCTCAGCAAATAATGAAAGCATTTCCTCGTTGCAAAAAGGTGATTACCACTTTGCGCGGATCAATTAATGCCAACCATAATTCATGGTCTGGTGTTTTGTATGATGGAAAATCATTGTTAAAAGCCAACAACACTTACCAAATGACTCACATTGTTGATCGTGTAGGGGGTGGTGATTCTTTTATGGGCGGTTTAATTTATGGTTTGCTTACTTATCCTGATAACGATCAGAATGCATTGAATTTTGCTGTTGCGGCATCTTGTTTAAAGCACACAATTTACGGCGATTACAATCAGGTAACGGTTGAAGAGGTTGAAAAATTAATGAATGGTGATGCTTCGGGAAGAGTAGCACGGTAATACTGAATTATAAATGATGAATTAATAATTATGAATTAGAAAAATCAAATGCTCTTGCTAATAAAGCAAGGCAACTCATAATTCATAACTTATATCTCATAATTAAATTGATATGGCTAGATTTTCAAGAATAGAAGTTGTGTTGAAAATGAAAGAGACAGGAATGATTCCTGTGTTTTTTCATAACGATATTGAGGTTTGCAAAGAAGTGGTGCAGGCATGCTATAAAGGGGGTGCCCGTCTTTTCGAATTTGTTAACCGGGGTGATTATGCTCACGAAGTTTTTGGTGAGTTGAACAAGTGGGTTGCTAAAGAATGCCCGGAAATGATGATGGGAGTTGGATCAATAATTGATGCCGGCACAACCGCTTTGTACATTCAGTTAGGAGCCAATTTTGTAGTTTCACCAATTTTGAATGCTGAAATGGCTAAAGTATGCAATCGAAGAAAGGTGGCTTGGTCACCGGGATGTGGTTCGCTTACAGAAATTTCTTATGCCGAAGAGTTGGGTGCCGAAGTCGTGAAAATTTTCCCTGGAGAACAGGTTGGAGGACCCGAGTTTGTGAAAGCCGTAAAAGGTCCTTGTCCTTGGTCGTCAATTATGCCAACAGGTGGTGTAAAGCCCGATAAAGAGAATTTAAAATCGTGGTTCGATGCCGGAGTTCATTGTGTTGGCATGGGATCTCAGTTGATGATTAAGAATGCAAACGGATCATTTAATTATCAGGCGATCGAAGAGGCTGCAAGAAAGGTTTTTGAAATCATCAAGAGCCTAAAGTCATAAGTGAAATTTACCTTTTATATTGAATTAATATAAGCGAAATAACTATGGAAAAACCAGCAGGGAGCTATCGGTATAGAATTCTGGCAATGCTCTTTTTTGCCACTACGATTAATTATATGGATCGTAGTATTATGGGCGTGTTAGGACCAACCTTAATGGATAGATTTAATTGGACCAATGCCGATTATGGATATATTAATATGGCCTTTAAAGCAGCCTATGCAATTGGAATGCTGGTAATGGGAGGTTTAATTGACCGTTTCGGAACTAGAATTGGGTATACAATTTCCATAGCAGTTTGGAGTGTTTTTGGAGTGTTGCACGCTGCTGTTCGTCCGGCATTTGCATTGGTAGGATTTATAAGTGCACGTTTTGGTCTTGGTTTGGGCGAGGCGGGTAACTTTCCTGCAGCAATAAAAACCGTAGCTGAATGGTTTCCTAAGAAGGACAGGGCATTTGCTACCGGCATTTTTAATGCCGGATCGAATGTGGGAGCTGTATTGGCACCGGCTATTATTCCATTAGTCGTAGCTGCAAATGGTGATAATTGGCAGTTTGCATTTCTTGTAACCGGTGCTTTTAGTGCGATTTGGGTAATTTTATGGCTTAAGATATACAAACGACCAGAGGAGCATCCTAAGGTTTCCAAGGAAGAGTTGGCTTATATTTTACATGATTGTAAACCTACCGATACTGATCAGCCTAAGGCTGCGGAGAAATTATCATGGTCGAAGGTATTGCCGCTAAGACAAACATGGGCTTTTGCGATTGGTAAGATTACTGATGCAGTTTGGTTTTTCTTTATGTTTTGGAGTGGAATTTTCTTTAAGCAGAAATTTGGATTAGATAGTATTAAAGAATTGGGTGGAGCTCTTGTCGTTATTTATTTAGTGGCCGATTTTGGCAGTATTGGTGGAGGTTATCTATCGAAATTCTTTATTAATCGTGGTTGGACACTAAACGCAGCCCGTAAAGTTTCTTTGCTGATTTGTGCGCTATGTATTGCCCCGGTATCATTTGCCGCTTTAACCGATAATGTGTGGGTTGCAGTTGCCTTGATCGCTTTGGCTTCTGGAGGACATCAGGCTTGGTCGGCAAATTTATTTACCCTTGTTTCCGATGTAATGCCTAAAAAGGCAATTGCCTCGGTAGTTGGTATTGGAGGAATGATAGGTGCTCTTTCGGGCATGTTGGTCGATTTTGCTCTTGGGCAAGGTTTGGATGCTTCAGGAAATGACTTTTACTTCTGGATGTTTTTAGTGGCAGGAATGCTGTATATGGTTATTCTTTTAATTATTCACCTGATGCTGCCAAAGTTGACACCTTTGGATGAGAATTTGCAAGTGGCTAAATGATACTTATTTTATAATTGACGATTAACTAGTTGTTAATCTGTTTGGCTAAAGGCAAAGTTGAATTCTATTGAATATGACTTTGCCTTTTTATTAATTGAATTAATTGTTAGTTTGTATCACAAATTTGGAGCTGATTCTAATTTAAAGGCAGAATGAATTGACTGCATCCAGGTGTTCGTGTGTTGTCTGAAATATTTATTTGTAAATTTGAGTTTCTAAGGAAATTAAAATATCAGAAATGAAAAAAGCTGTTGTTGTATTCACTTTATTACTGGGAGTGTTTAGTTCATTTGGTCAGGATGTTTATTTTGATCATTTGGATTTGAAAGATGGCTTGTCACAAATTTCGGTAACAGCCTTGGAGCAGGATAATTTGGGAACCATTTGGATTGGAACACGTGATGGTCTGAATCGGTACAATGGTTACGAAATTGATGTGTTCCGGTACAACAGAAGAGATACGAACAGTCTGATTGGGAACAATATCCGGGATCTTCAGGTCGATAAGAATGATAAGCTTTGGATTCTTAGTTCTGAAGGCATTTCAGTTCATAATTTAAGAAATGAAGAGCTGAAAAATTACCCAAACTCAGAAGTGAACTGCTTTTATGTTGGTGAAACAAACATCTGGGTTGGGACAAAACAGGGATTGTATTACTTCGATGAAAAAAGTGGCATCTACACAATCGAAAACAAAATTGTACCCGAACAGACTAACATTACTGTTGTTTATGAAGATTCGGATGGAAGATTGCTGTTAGGAACTGATGATAAGGGACTTTTAAGCTATTCATCTGATGGAACAGGGCTAAAGACTCTTTTAGACAAAGAAATTTCCTGTATCTACAAAAGTTTACAGGATATAATCTGGGTAGGAACAAAAGAAGATGGAGTTTATTGCCTTCAAAATGATAATATAATAGCCCATTACAATAAAAATTCAGGTTTGTCGCACGATGTAGTTCGCGACATAACCGAAGACAAACAAGGACGAATATGGATTGGTACTTTTTTGGGTGTTAGTGTACTTGATCTGGAAAAGAAACAATTTTCCAATTATTTCCAATCGGATAAAAATCCCAATGCGCTAAGTCATAATTCCATATATACAATGTTTCGCGATCAGGAAGGCAGTATATGGATTGGAACTTATTTTGGCGGCGTAAATATCTATAATCCAAGGACGAATATTTTCCGATATTTTGTAGCTGACCCAGACCAGAATAAATCGATTAACTACAGAGTGGTTGGATCCATGCTGGAAGATGATAACAAGAATCTTTGGATTGCAACAGAAGGAGGAGGGGTTAATTTTCATGATCGGAAAAATAATACTTTCACCTATATCACGAAAGGGGATAACAGTACCAGTTTATCCAATAATAATGCGAAAAGCTTATATCTTGACAAGGAAGATCGTTTATGGATTGGAACACATTTAGGCGGTTTAAATGTGTTGGATATAAAAAGTAAACGCATTAAGAAATATTTAAAGGATGAAAATCAGCCTCTGTCCATTCCCAGCAATGTGATCTCAGCAATAATTCCGTACAAAAAGAAATTATTATTGGGAACTAACGAAGGCGTTATTTTGTTTGATCCGGTAAGTGAACGTTTTACCGATTTTTTTGAATATGAGGAGGAGCGAAAGCTTGTGGGGCAGAAAATATTGGCATTGCTTTTAGATAAAAATGAGCGTTTATGGATCGGTTCGGAAACAAAGGGTTTAAGTGTACTTGATTTGAACTCCGGATCTTTAAGTAATTTTCGCAAAAATCCTGACGACACAAAGAGTATCAGCAGTAATTCTGTTTACCAGATTTATCAGGATCATATGCGCAGAATATGGGTGGCTACCGCTGGTGGTGGATTGAATAGATATCATCCTGAAAACAATAGCTTTACTACTTATTCAAGCAGCGAGTACGATTTACCTTCCGATTTTATTTATGGAATTGCAGAATCAAGATATGGTTTTTTGTGGATTGCTACCAGCAAGGGAATCAGTAGGTTTGATGTAGAAGAGAATAGTTTTAGGGGATATGATTATGAGAATGGATTTCCCTTAAGTGAAATTAATGGGAGAGGACTTTACATTACAAGTGACGGCGAAGTTTTTGTTGGCGGTATTCATGGAATGGTGTCTTTTTACGAGAAGGAGCTGCAAAATCAAAGCATTACACATCCACTTTATTTCACAGCTATTCGGGTGAATAATAAGGAAGTGAAACCCAATGACGAAACAGGAATTCTTAGTCAGACCTTAGCCTACACAAAGAAAATCAGCCTGAATTACAGGCATTCAGTGATTTCTTTCGATTTTACTTCTTTCAATTATTTAAAAGCGAACAAATCCCAATACCTCTATAAAATGGAGGGCTTCGATACAGAATGGGTTGATGCCGGGTACAGGAGAACTGTAAGCTACACCAATCTTAAACCGGGGAATTATACTTTTAAGGTACGCGAAAAGCATCGGGATGGAAGTATTGGAGCAGATACCCGTATGGATATTAGTATTGATCCACCTTTCTATAATACTTGGTGGGCTTATTTAATTTATTTGGCAATTGTTTTGGCCGTTCTTTTTTATATCAACAGAATGTTAATCTCGAAAGCCCTGCTGGAAGAGAATCTTAAGAAGGAGCAGGTTGATAAAGAACGGATAAGAGAGTTGAATCATTCAAAGCTTAGATTCTTTACAAATATATCTCACGAGTTTAGAACACCGCTTACCTTAATTTTGGGGCAGTTGGAAGCTTTACTGGATGAATCGGAAATTGCAGCAAGAATCCATAATAAAATAGTCGTAGCCTATAAAAATTCCTTTCGATTAAAGAAATTGATTGATGAACTTTTAGAATTTAGAAAACAGGAATTGGGGCATATGAAACTGCATATTAATGAGCATGATTTTGTAGACTTTTCCAAGGCTGTTTTTGAATCATTTAGCGAGTATGCTGTAAAAAGGAAGATTAACTACAAAATGGTATGTCATCAAAATCGGATTCCTCTTTGGTTCGATGCCCGTCAGTTAGAGAAGGTATTGTTTAATTTGCTTTCAAATGCCTTCAAATTTACTCCCGAAGATGGATCTGTTTATTTAATGGTTGATAGTTCGGCAACTGAAGTTGTCGTGAAAGTAATCGATTCAGGATCAGGAATGCCGGAGGAATATATTGATAAGATATTTGATCGGTTCTATCAGGTTGATAATATTAATAAACAAAAACACCAGTATCTGGGTTCCGGTATTGGTTTGGCATTAACAAAAGGAATTGTAACTGAACATGGAGGGAAAATAAAAGTAGAAAGCAAAGCCGGGGAAGGTTCCTGCTTTGAGGTATACCTGCCATTAGGGAAGGATCATTTCCTAAACGATAAGGTGGTGTTTGATGAGGAACAAACTTTTGAAATAAGCTCGTATTCGGCACTACTTACCGAGGAGATTTCGGAATCGCTTGATTCTGAAAAACAGATGGATAATCTCCTGCCTAAATCAGCCAGTTTATTAATTGTAGAGGATAACGCTGAGGTTCGCGATTTATTGATCTCATTTTTTAATGAGGAGTATCATGTGATCGCAGTAGAGAATGGGCAGCTTGGTTTGGAAAGGGCAATTGAGCTTCAACCGGATTTAATAATTAGTGATGTTATGATGCCTGTGATGACAGGAACAGAGATGTGCCGGATCTTGAAAACGGATCTTATTACCAGCCATATCCCTGTTGTTCTTTTAACTGCAAAAGATGCTCTTGAATATAAACTTGAAGGAATGGAAATAGGGGCTGATGATTACATCACAAAACCATTTAACAGACAATTGCTTCAGGCCCGATGCAGAAATTTAATCAAAACAAGAAAATTATTGCAGGAAAGATTTTTAACAAACCCTGGTTTAGGAATTAATAAATTAGCAACAAATTCCCTGGATATTGAGCTCATGGAAAAAGCAGTAGAAGTGCTTGAAAAGCATTTGGACGACTCAAAGTTTGATGTAAACATGTTTGCGAGTGAACTGTGTCTTGGAAGAACTAGTTTATACGCTAAAATTAAAGGGATTACCGGGCAAACTCCTAATGAGTTCATACTGAGCAACCGATTGAAAAAGGCCGCATTCATGCTCCGGTCCGAATCCGGAGTTAGTGTTGCAGAGGTGGCTTATTCGGTAGGATTTACGACTCCGCGCTATTTTAGTAAATGTTTTAGTGATCAATTTGGAATAACTCCTTCCCGTTACGCGAAAGGGGAGGTGTAAATTCACTGTATTCTTTATAGCCGGTATCCAAAGCTGTTCACAATTCTGATTGATGAGTCATTTTCCTCATTAAGAAATGCTTGTGTCTATCTAAAATTTGGATCGTATGGTAGATCGGAACACGTGCATTTACGATTGTATTCAATTCTCATTGACAGGTGTGGAATTTACCGATGTGCTTGGTGAACTCAACTGGCCCGGCTGTTTTATCTCCTTAATTTATTTGATTTCTGCCCTAGAATCATCTTCTTTTCAAGTATTGCTTTTCCCTTTAAATTCGCTTAAATAAAGCTCGTTTGCAGTGCATTGGTCATAAAAACTTTGAGAACTGTAAGACTTTAATATTTTTGCATCCAAAATCATTCGGACATATGCAAATATCGTACGAATGTAATGGTGTTTGGTATTCAAAGCGAGCTGTTTGAATGATATTGGATTTTTTTTGAATAAATGTATCACCTTAAGATTTTTCAGCCAGGATATATTTACGCAGTCGTTTTCGGAAACGAGGGGTAATATCTGAAAACCTAATACTAATCTTTATCAAAAATGTTAATTCAATGAATTATTCAAACGATTGTAAAAGCAAATGGCGTTTTGGATCCAATTGGCTGGCAATAATTTTTGCCTTGCTTTCGGTGGTTACATTTTCATGTGATGATGAAAGTGAATCTTCAAAAGAGCTTTTGACTCCAAGTGATTTACGTTACGCTTCAGTAACAGAAGTGTATGAAGGAAAAGTGATGGAATCGGCAATACCTGTAGTATTTTCCGATACCAAAGCTATTTATGTAATTGCCGGAGGTGCTGCAGAAGATGGTGGTGTTTATATTGACGGTGAATTTCAAATTGTTGATACAACGGGTATCCTTAAATTGAATGCCGATAATCAACTTATTGCAGGATCTTATTCTCTGGATATAAAAGTGAGTAATGGTGCAGGCGAAACTATTTTTCCCAAAGCATTTGAGCTGATTATTCTTCCTTCAGCAATTGAAGGATTGCAGTACAGTCCGTTGAATCAGATTATTGTTCGTGGTGTTCAAGGACAGAAAACGACTAGTCCTGTATTTAAGGGAACCAATCCTGTAAGTTTTGCTTTGTCTGAAGTTTCCGATTTCATGATCGATGCGGCAACGGGTGAAATTTCTTTGGCAACAGATTCTAAAATCGAAGCCGGAGAATACAGATTATCTGTAGTGGCAACAAATGTGACTGGAGAACAAACTTTTAACGAGGTTGTAAGAATTGACGTGCAAACGCTTGCGTACGATTTGGTCTATTCAACGAAAGACTATTTAGCCGTACAGCAAACACAAGCGAAACAATCTGTAGAAGCAACATGTAAAGGAACCGGTCCATTTACTTATTCATTAAAGAATGATTTTGGAGCCTTCTCTATCGATCCTGCAACAGGAATTGTGTCATTGCCTGAAGGCCATACTTTGGCAATCGATACCTATCGTTTAACTGTTGTTGTGACTAACGAACACGGTAGTGTTGAGTTTGCCAATGCGCTTTCCTTCGAGATTATCGCTATCCAGGCAATTATTGCAACTGATCTGACTTATGCCAGTACTACTTATACGCTGAACCAAGCTTTTGCATTTTCTACGGATGTACCTACTATTGCTGGTTCAACGCCTACTTATTCGCTTCTTGATAATTATGGCGAATTTGCCATTGATGAAGCGACTGGTGTTATTTCATTAGCTAAAGGAAATGCACTGGCCATCGGGGAGTATCCGATGACTGTAGTTGCGGCTAATCTTGCTGGTGAGGCAACATTCTCCAATGTGATTGCCGTTACTGTAAAAGAAGCCGTTGTAGAATCAATCTTCGAAGATGGATGGGATGAACTGATGCCTGCAGCAGGGGAAACCCGTTTGGGTAATATGATTGAATACAGCGCAAAGGAAGCTCCTAAGCAAGCTACAAATAATAAATGGAGCCGAGGTTGGGGAAACTGGTCCGTTATTGACCAAGATGGTGTGACTGTTCGTGGAGCTGTTATGATTCCTGAAAAAACGGAGAATGATGATTGGTTGATTGCCACGGATGTTGATTTGACCAGTCATGTGAATACATATCTTAATCTTGATGGGTATTCCCGCTATGGAACTTCAGAAAATAATACGCTTAAGTTATTGGTTTCTGAGAACTATTCCGGAGATGTTAGTACTGCCGTTTGGGAAGAAGTGAGTTTCGAGACTTTTTATAATTTTACAAAGGCTCAAAGCAGAGTAATCGACCTAAGCAAGTTTGATGGCAAAGTGGTTACAATAGCACTTCGTCACGAAAGTTTCCTTCTAGATTCAGATGCTGGAGTTCTAACGAACCTGACACGTACAAGTTATATTTTGAATTTCCAGGTGATGGGAACCCAAAAATAAGCAAGATGCAAATTATAAAGAAACAATATATTAAAAGGATGATGCCAGTAGTTCTACTGGTATCTATCACCTGTTTACATTCTTTTTCCGGTTTTGCCGTATCGAAAGCAGAAAAGGAAAAAACCAAAGGGGATGTAGTGATTTTTGAAGATGGCTGGCAGGAACAGAAACCTGTTGCCGGAGAAACACAGACGGGGAATTTCACGGCCATTAGTCTAAAAGGAGAACCTGTTCAGGCGGATAATAAGAAATGGACAAATGGATGGGGAAACTGGAGTGTGAACGATATTGACGGGAGCTCGAAAAGAGGAGTCGTTATGGTTCCCGACAAACAGGTGAATGATGACTGGTTGGTATCGGAAATTATCGGACTTGATAATTGTAAGAAAGCAGAACTTTTGATCGAAGCCTATTCCAAATACGGAACCGATCATGCAAATGAGTTGAAAGTATTGATTTCGGAAAATTACGAAGGAGATGTGGAAACAGCTCAGTGGGACGAATTGTGGATGGAAAGTATTCTTAAACAAGATCAGGCAGTTGAGAGGATGATTAGTTTGAAAAAGTATATGGGTAAAAGCATTGTGATTGCCTTTCGTTCCATACATAGTGGAAACTCTTTAAAGAATTTGACAAGAACATGTTTTCTGTCAAAAGTGAAAGTTACAGCCGTTCGTAAATAAGCGAACTGATATGAACAATCTTAATTTGGGAAAATGAACTTCATTAAATCAAAAAATAGAATGAGAAATGTAGTACAATACTTATTGGTATTGGTGCTTGCATTTACGACCTCTTTGTCGTATGCACAAGGAAAAATAATTAGTGGGACAGTGTTAGATGATACTGGCATGGAATTGCCTGGTGTTACGATACTCGAAAAAGGAACAACGAACGGAACTGTGACTTCCATTGATGGAAAGTTTCAGATCAATGTAAGTGAGAATACGGTTATTGTTGTGTCTTTTATCGGTTTTAAAACTCAGCAGATTACAATCGGCGGGATAGCGAATCTTGATATTGTAATGTTGCCTGATATGCAGCAGTTGGATCAGGTTGTTGTTGTGGGTTACGCGAAAAAGAATATTAAAGATGTTACGGGAGCAATTGTTTCGGTAAAAGCAGAAGAGTTGGCAAAATCGCCGGTAGCTAATTTCGATCAGGCATTAGCGGGTCGTATGGCTGGGGTGCAGGTTATGGCTTCGGATGGTACTCCAGGTTCTGGAATGCAAATTGTAATTCGTGGTGGTAATTCAGTAACCGGTGATAATTCGCCTCTTTATGTAATCGATGGAATTCCAATGGAGAGTTTTGATCCGGGAACTATTAATACGGGTGATATTGAGAGCTTTGATGTATTGAAAGATGCCTCGGCCACTGCAATTTACGGATCGCGCGGATCTAATGGTGTAGTGATTATCAATACCAAAGGAGGAAAGGAAGGTCCAACCCGTATTAATGTTAGAAGTTCTGTTGGAGTACAATGGGTTCCTAACCGGGTGGATGTAATGGGAGCTTACGATTTTGCAA
>JAQBBZ010000393.1:0-2872 GCA_032125735.1 Labilibaculum sp. | reverse complement strand
AAACACTCGAAAATTTCGATTATTTCAAGACTAACGAATATCGAAGAGCATTGCACGATCAGCGTCATGAAATAAAAACAGCAGGATTACTATCTCTTAAGCCATTTTATATTTCTGCAAACTATATTTATGGTTCCGGTTTTCCTATTTATTCAGCCCAAAACAAAATTGTAGCGGAACCAGATTACACAAGACTCGATGCAGCTCTTATTTACAAGTTCAATCCTAAAAAAACAAAATGTGAAGTGGGTGTGTTGTTCCATAATATTCTTGATCGCAACAACATCACCTACGAATCTTATGAAAAAATACCTTTGGATCAAATCAATTCAATCAGTATTTATACCGAAACAGTGCCTACTTCGGTACGTTTGTATTTTAAAATCACACTTTAACAGGACTCTATTTCCCAACACGGCATAAAAAAAACCGGACAAGAGGAATCTTGTCCGGTTATCACAACTAAATATTAAAACATAATCAAAAAGATGGTCTAAATAATAACAAGAAGAATCTAAGAGATCCGATTAAGCATGGAATGTTTCTCAAAAAAAGTATAATCACACCTAACTTACTTTTAAACTACTAATTCTAACGGATTGGATCATTCGTAAATATTTACTAACAAGCCAAAAAGAAATCGTTCATTTCCTCACACAACCATCACAACTTAGTATTCTTCATGTTTGGTTAATAGTTAGATCACTAATAACACAAGGGGGATAGTGTTACTAACTCTCTAAAAAATTGCAATTGAATTAACAACTACAAATGGTTTTCAAAGTACGTTGTCACCAGAAACTTCCTCAAAACTACTTTTCAAAGTAGCTAAACGTTTCTGATAAATTGGAGCTTTTGCTGTATTCACAGCAACAGAATTTAATTTGCCTGATATTTCATTTTTAAATGCTTCCAATTCTTCGACCGAAATCATTTCTTTAATCGATTCAACCAATTTGGTCAAATTCATAACACCTGCAAATTTATCGACAATCACATTCCCAATTTCAATAGCTTGATTTCTGCTAAAGTCTTTGTTAATTTGGTTGACTCCAATACATTCAAGAGCTTGATTTAATCCTTCAACTGTTTCTAGTTTCTCGGATTTTGTTAATTTTGATAACAGATTTGTTACATTCATATTCCGTTTCAAGATTACTTTACTGAATCATTCTCTTGATTTGATAATTCAAATGTAGCTTATGAATTGAGTTTACGAAAATCGTTTTTAATAAAAACTACGAAGTTCAAGCAAAATGAAAACTAAAATCAGCACTGTATACCAGACAGTTAACTCACACATCCATTACAATGCCTAAACAACAAATAGACCCTCTGTTTCAATTAATTAAATCGATTTCGAAATCTGAGAAGCGAAATTTTAAGTTGTATGCGAATAGAATTAGTAGCGAAAAGGAGACTAAATTCTTGCAACTTTTTGATGTTTTGGATAAAATGGATGAGTATAATGAGACCATCATTTTAAAAAAAGCAAAAGATATTAAACAATCTCAGCTTCCTAATTTAAAAGCACACTTGTACAAACAGCTACTTACAAGTTTAAGGTTAACACAGATCAATCATGACATCAGCATTGGAATTCGTGAGCAAATTGATCATGCAAAAGTTCTATATAACAAAGGCTTGTATCAGCAAAGCTTAAGAATACTTGACAAAACAAAAGCTTTAGCTTGGAAAAACAAGAAGAATATTCTGGTATTTGAAATTATCCAATTCGAAAAGTTAATAGAATCACAATACGTTACTAAAAGCATTGAAAACAGAGCAGAAGAAATTACCCGGGAAGCAACCGAAATTAGTAAAATAATGGATGGAGTTGTCTTTTTCTCAAACATGTCTCTCCGACTTTATGGCTTATATCTTAAAGTAGGATATGTGCGAAACGAGAAAGATTTAGTGATGGTGAAAGAGTTTTTTAACACCAACCTGCATCCTTATAATATTGAAAGTTTAAGTTTCTTTGAGAAATTGTACTTGTTTCAATCCTACGTTTGGTACTATCTAATTATTCAGGATTTCTTAATGTGTTACAAGTATGCACAAAAATGGGTTGACCTTTTCCAAATCAATCCGGAAATGATTAATGTCCATACCGATTTGTATTTGAAAGGACTGAACAACGTATTGGTGGCTCTCTTCTACACAAATCATGTAACTAAATTTAAAAAGAATCTGCAATTATTGCGAAAATTGGAGAATGAGGAGCAATTCCAACACAATTCGAATTTAAATATCCTATTACACATGTTCCTCTACATGCACCGTATCAACAGGCATTTTATGGATGGGACATTTAATAAGGGGATTCTTTTGATTCCAAAAATTGAAAGTTTCCTTGAAGAAAACAAATTTGGAATGGACAATCACCGCGCTCTGGTTTTCTACTATAAAATTGCATGTTTGCACTTCGGAAATGGCCAATACAAAGAGGCAATTAAATACTTGAATCGAATTTCTGATGTGAGAGATACCACACTAAGAGGTGATATTCATTGTTTTGGAAGAATCCTAAATCTGATTAGCCACTATGAATTGGAAAATACTGAACTCTTAGAATATCAAATACGATCAACCTATCGTTTTCTGGCAAAAATGGAGGATTTACAGGAAGTACAAAAATACATCCTTCGTTTCTTACGGAAACTTAGCTCAATTAGTCATGATCAATTGAAGGATGAACTGAAAAAATCAAGGATTGATCTGCAAAAATGGGTTAATGACCCTTTCGAAAGGAGAGCATTTCTATATTTGGATATCATTTCATGGTTGGATTCAAAAATTGAAAATCGTCCGGTACAAGAAGTCATTATGGAAAAAATTGAAAAGAATAAAAGATAAGGGGATCAAACGA
>JAQBBZ010000392.1:0-5221 GCA_032125735.1 Labilibaculum sp. | reverse complement strand
ACGTAGGTCATTTTAGCCAATGCCTTTAAATCATCTATTTGTAATTGTAGGGCATCCATAAAATCAATACGACCATTATGTAATTCTTCTTTGACCTCTTTATCTGTTTGTTTTAAACCAAACTTATTACTGGCTTCTATTAACTTGACTGTGATAATCTTGTCGTATTCAGCCTTTTGAGGAAATGACTTGCGTATTTTCTTCTGATTTTCCTTTGTTTCTTCATTCCAATACTTTAAACTTGGTAAATAGAGTTTCAAGCCTATTAAGGTGTATTTCTTATTGATCGTATCAAGTATTCTTATTTTTAAAGGATATCCACTTTTATTTGGTTGCTTCCAACAAATGAGAGAAATATTTGGTTGAGACATTTTGTTCTAATTTAACAATGGTTATATTTGAAAACTGAGTTTCTTAAAACTTTCTTAAAACTTTTATTCAAAGATAAGGGGTTTTGCTTAAAATCCAAAAATATAACGATCTGTAAATCAGATAATATGAAATATACCAAGAGCACTGTTGGGGCTACCAATAATATCCGTAAAATGCAAATGTGAGGCACTTTACGGATTTTTTATTTTGGCTTGTTCCCATTGCAGTCCCCCAAATAATTAATTTTTGTGTTTTTACTACTTTTTATGGCGCTTAAAAGGGGAAAGAAAATCTTATTTTCTTAGCCTTGGAATAGCAAGGGCTAAGTATCAATTGAGAAAAAGTAAGTTCTGCTGCCATTGAGAATGGCTTGAGCAGCTGGCAAAAAGGAGTTGGCCGTGAGGCTTGGTGTAAGGGGCAAAGAATGGGAGTTTGAATTGGTGCTGTTTTATTGCCTGGTTTGATTGATCTGCCAAGGGATGGTGGTGCTGTTGAGGCGGGAGTGTTTGTTGGGGCCGTATCAGGACACTGTTTTGATTGTTTTAAAGAACTTGCAGGCCCTTTGCCACGTTGGTGCAACGTGTGTGCACTTGGAATTGGCAATGTGCCTGCAAATACCTTTTGTTAGCTGCGAACGAACAGTCCTAAGGATTCGAGAAGTTGTGGTTGCTCTTCCATGGCTATTTTTGCAACCATATAAAAGTCGCTCATCCATTCTTCGAGTTCGGCTAAGGCTTTGTCTTTCGCTTTTGTGGCTTCCTGCGATTCCCCTATTTCTTTTAGGTATAAGACCCGGGTTGTTTCCAGGGCATTTATCTCGGTGATGCAGGAGGTAATATCAGCCTCGGTGATTTTAAAAACTAAAAGTGCAGCTAAATGCGCCGGGTTGGAAAGAACACCATTGTAGAAGGTTTTCATTGAAGAGATCCATTTGATGTATGCTTTCGAATATTCGCCGGTTAAACCCAATTGTTTTAGGATTACTTCGTCTTTGCGGAAAGCTACTTTTGCTTTTCTGCGGTGGGCGGCATATTTATGGGTCATTAAATCTACCTTTTCATCGAAATTGGCACGAGCCTGAATGGTTTCGTTGTCCTCTTGCTGGTTGAAGTTAAGGGCAACAATTGTTGCTTGTAATAGTGCTCTTCCTTTGTTGATTACTGGTAAATCGTAAGTGTACTCAGCCAGGGTACTGGCAATTTGTGGTTGATTCTCTACGTTGGCCAGTGTAATCCGGTAGTTTTCGATTATTTGACCTTCTGTTTTACGTTTAGTAGTTACCATTTTTTTTGAATTTATAGTTAATAATAAAAAAAAATATAAAATCACGCTTAGCCCAGATGCTTAAAAAATAACCGTTTGTTCATTTGTACCCGCCGTTTGATCATTTGTACCTGCCGTTCTGCCGTTTGTACCCGCCGTTTGATCATTTGTACCTGCCGTTTTGCCGTTTGTACCCGCCGTTTGATCATTTGTACCTACCGTTCTGCCATTTGTACCTGCCGTTTGGTTATCTGTACCCCTTGTTTGCTGTTTTTGAAGGGGATTTTGCCTCTGATTTTTAAAATACGGATATGAAAATAGTAAAAAATGTTAAGCAGAAAAAATAATTGATAACATTATATTTACAATAAGTGTTGTGAGCCAGTAGAAAGGAGCTGAGATGAAAGCAGTATGTTCTATTTTTCATACTATTTTCGCTATGTTCAACAGTAATGGCATGAGCTAAAAAAAGTTTTCCTTTTTTGGAAAGCTTTGGTGTAATTGTGAGGAGCTTTGGATATTTTTTTGGTGTTCGTACCTCCTTGATGTACTTTTTTTGTAAAAGTTTTCAAGCTTTGGGGATAAGCCTTTTTCTATTCCGACTCAAACGCGATATCCCAGGCTGGCATTCGCTGTGCTCATTTACCCCGGGCTATTGTCTTTTAGTCCTTCAGGCTCGGGAAGGATCTGCCTTTTGCTATTGCGGCGCAAACGCGAATTGTTTTCCAAATGTTTTTTTACCTGCGCCGGTATTTACTGCCACATTACTATCCCAGGCTTGCATTCGCTGTGCTCATTTACCCCGGGCTATTTTCTTTGAGCCCTTCAGGCCCGGGGAAAAAGCAGGAGGCTGTCCAAAAAGTAATATTTTGTATCGGATTGTCATGTTGAGCGAAGTCGAAACATCTGTTTCTCAAAGTGAAAGATTCTTCGACAAGCTTAGAATGACAATAGAACGATACTTTTTGGACAGCCTCTTTTTCATGTTCGGTAACAAAGGGTATTTGTTCTGCCAGCTATTTTTGTATTTCTGAACGCCACTTTTAGTCATCTGCACAGCCTTCCCCTTATTTGCTGCACACTTTTGCACTTTTGGATGTAGCAGAAGAACCGACTGGCTGCAGCAGAACAACAAAAGTTGGTAACAGAAGAACAGGATCGTGCAGCAGAAACACATTTGGCCTGCAGCAGACGCATTATTTTGTGTGCAAATGAAACTATTTGGCGAACAAATGGCCCGTTTAAGGATAAGCTTAGACTGAATTAAGAAAATAATTTAAAAGGGGACTAAACTTGACAGGTTTGACAGGATCAGACTTCTGTGAATTTTATTAGCTTTGGTACTGTTAAGTTTTTTCAAAAATCACATCCGATTACCTATTAATTTGTATTTACTGGGCGACGGTAAAATGACGTACTTTAAAATATTTACAAAATGATTACAAGAGAAGAATACTTGAAAGCCTTGGATATTGTTGAAGAATACCACAAACAATTAAATATACAAAATGTTAGACAAGTTCGGGAAAAGCTAAGCCCTGACCTAAAAAGAAACGATTTTGTAGAATATATAGGCGGATCAAAAAGTGCTTCCCTAACAAAAGGGAATAAATACCGCTTAACAGGTACACCATTTAGAAATAGAATATGTGTAACAGACGACAAGGGGAAGTGGATGAATACCAAACAGTGCTATTTTAAAATGCCTTAATTGTACCTAATGCAAAAATAGAATTGCATAAATTCGCCGAGGATTAAAAAAGAAGAAATGAACGAACAAAAAGCACAATTAGAACAACAACTCTGGAACATTGCCAACACCCTAAGGGGCAAGATGGATGCCGATGATTTTAGAGATTATATATTAGGCTTCATTTTTTACAAGTACCTAAGTACTAAAATGGAGCTTTACGCCAATGAAATTCTACAACCCGATGGCATCACTTTTGGTGAAGTGGAAGGCCATGCCCAGGAAGCCGAACTAATAGACGCATTGAGGGATGCCGCATTAGATAAACTCGGTTACTTCCTGTTACCATCAGAATTATTTAGCGAATTGGCCAAAAGAGGAAACTCAGGAGGGAAACACCAGTTTATTTTGGGCGATTTGGCCAAAGTGCTAGCGCACATAGAGCAAAGCACCATGGGTTCGGAAAGTGAAGAAGACTTTGGGAATCTGTTTGAAGATTTAGATTTGACCAGCTCGAAACTCGGTAAATCGGAAAACGATAAAAACGAATTGATCGTAAAAGTGCTGTCGCATTTAGATGAGATTGATTTCGACTTGGAAAACACCGATAGCGATGTGTTGGGCGATGCTTACGAATACCTTATTGGTAAGTTTGCCAGCGGAGCAGGGAAAAAGGCAGGAGAGTTTTATACCCCACAACAAGTATCGAATGTGCTTGCACAATTGGTAACGGTGGGCAAAGACCAACTAAAATCGGTTTACGATCCTACTTGTGGTTCGGGTTCCCTGTTATTGCGCGTAGCCAAACAAGTAAAGTCGGTTAGTGGGTTTTATGGGCAGGAAATGAACCCAACCACCTACAACTTGTGCCGAATGAACATGATTATGCACGATGTGCATTATAAGAAGTTCGACATTAAAAATGAAGATACCCTGGAGCGGCCACAGCATATCGACCAACGTTTTGAAGCCATTGTTGCCAATCCGCCATTTTCGGCCAACTGGAGTGCCAGCCCACTGTTTATGAGCGACGAGCGTTTTTCGCCTTACGGAAAACTGGCGCCAAGCTCGAAGGCCGATTTTGCCTTTGTGCAGCACATGGTGCATCAGTTAGACGATAATGGAACCATGGCGGTAGTGCTGCCACACGGCGTATTGTTTCGGGGTGCAGCCGAAGGACACATTCGTAAATACCTGATAGAAGACCGCAACTACCTCGATGCTGTAATCGGTTTGCCGTCCAATATCTTTTACGGAACCAGTATCCCGACCTGTATTTTGGTGCTGAAAAAGGAAAGAATAAATAAGGATAACATCCTGTTTGTAGATGCCAGTCAGCATTTTGAGAAAGTGAAAACTCAAAATTATTTGCGCGAAGAAGACATCAATAGAATAATTGACACCTACAAAACCTATGCATGTCATCCTGAACCTGCCGAAGGATCTAAGAATGGCTGTCATCCTGAGCTTGCCGAAGGATCTCAAGCAAACATAGACAAATACAGCCACATAGCACCGCTTAGCGAAGTAGCCGAAAACGACTACAACCTGAACATACCCCGTTATGTAGATACCTTTGAAGAGGAAGATGCTGTTGATTTAGATGAGGTGGCAGACCAACTGGTGGCAAACGATTTGGAGATGGAAGAAACCGATAAAAAAATTGCTGGATTCTGTAATGAATTAGGCATTAAAACGCCATTTTGATTCGGATAATTTCCAATCATGAAAATGATTCCGATGATTTTGGATAATGGCAATGATGGCAATGATTTCGATGATTTTGGATAATGGTAATGATGGCAATGATTCCGATGATTTTGGATAATGGTAATGATGGCAATGATTCCGATGATTTTGGATAATGGCAATGATGGCAATGATTTCGATGATTTT
>JAQBBZ010000391.1:0-3643 GCA_032125735.1 Labilibaculum sp. | reverse complement strand
CTGAGAGGAGAATCTCCAAAAATATAAAATTTACTTCTTCGTCTTCAGCTACTAAAATGGTTTGACAACTTGCTTTTTTTGAATTTGAGGTTTGACCATTTGTTTTACTATTTACAGCATTTTTTGGTTTTGTTGGTTGATATGGAATACTTACATAAAATGTTGCCCCTTTTCCCTTTTCCGATTCCAAAGTGATTTTACCATCAATTAGTTCTGCGTTTTCTTTTGCGATTGATAAGCCCAAACCTAAACCACCAGTAGCTTGAGACATTTCTTTTTCTTCCTGCGAAAATCGCTCAAAAATGAGTTCTTGTTTTTCTGGATGTATTCCAATACCAGTATCTTTCACATAAATTACGATATTATTAGCTTGCAGCGTATAGCCCAGTTCGATGAATCCGTTATTCGTAAATTTCAACGCATTTTCCAGTAAATTACTTACTATCTTCTTCAGTTTGTAAGGATCAGTGAGCAGAGTGCTTTCATCATCCAAAAGACCTTTTTTTAAATACAACGGTGTCAGATTTTCTTTTGCTTTTATGTCGAATATTGCAAATAATTCCAATAATAAATCATTCAAGCACACTTCTTCTATCTGAGTTTTAATTTGTTTTGTACCCAGTTCCGAAATTTCAAGAATATCGTCTATTATATGCAATAATTGATTGCTGCAGTTTTGAATGATCTTGATGTAATGTTGTTGTTTTGCATCTGTAATGTTCGGCTCATTTAATAAATCTGAAAATCCGAGAATCCCATTCATTGGTGTCCGAATTTCATGCGACATATTATTGATGAATTCAGTTTTTAGCCGGTTGCTTTCTTCGGCTTTTTCTTTTGCCTTTTTAAGTTCAATTTCATTTTTTATTTGATCCGTAATGTCGCGAAATTCTACGACCCGAACATTTTTATTATTATTATATGGGATTTGGCGGGCTTCCAATCGAATGGGATATTCCTCACCATTTTTACGTATTCCAATACTTTGGTATGGCTTTTCGTACTCGTTTAAGATATTTTGGAGAACAACATCTCGCTGATGTTCTGCGATTAGCAACAAGCCATTCATTCCAATTAGTTCTTCCGTAGAATATCCCGATATTTTAGAAAGACCTTGATTACAATCTAAAATTATTCCTTTCTCGTGTATCGCAATTCCTCCAAAGGATGCATTATGAAGAGATTTAAATCTTGATTCGCTTTTCTCTGCTTTTTCTAATGCATCTAGTAATTCTTCATTTTGAGATTGATATTCTTCATTTAAAATCAGGTATTCTTCATTTTGTTCCTGAAGAAGAATTTCAGAGTGTTTCTTATCGGTAATATCTTCAACACTCGACCAGATAAAATTCTGATTGTCTTTTTGAATTAGTTTCCCATGTAATCGAATGGGAATTAATTTACCTGATTTGTGAATGTATTCTTTTTCGTAAGGACCATAAGATCCGGTTTCATTTAGTGAAGCCAATTGAAGCTCTTCTTCTTTGGCATATTTTTCCGGCGTAATATCCCAATAGCTTAATTGTAGAGTTTCTTCGATAGAATAGCCTATGATATTTGCGTATGCTTTATTAACATCTACCAATTCGCCAGTAAGTTTGGATAAAGCTAAGCCCATTGGGGATTCATGAAAAAGCATTTGGGTAAAATTGTCACTTTGTACTGCTTTTTCCTTAGCCAGTAAAACTTCTTTGTACTTTAGGCTCAGTTCTTTTGATTGTTCTTCAATTATATCTTTGCTCTTCTGCTTTGTTTCTATTTCTGCCGACAACCATTTTCTGATTAGAATTGTGAAAATAATAATGGCCGTTATGAGATTAAATATTTTGGGGATAAACACAATTTCAGGTTGTGATAAATAATTATAAATCTCAATGGGAAGCAGTTTGGAAAGGGATGTAAACCAGGCACCAAAATAAACGCTTTCAAAAAGTGTTCGGAAAGCATCTATCGACAAAACAATAAGAAGTAATTTCAATAATTTATCTGATTGATCAATCACTCTTGTTTTTCTGATATAAAATATAAGAATGTAGGACCATATTAGTACCAATATCCAATAAGTAATTGGTGTCGTGTATTTGAAAAAAATGTCCATGATTTTTGTTTCGTGTTAGGATAGCAATTTTTATTTATCCAATATATTCATTTTTATGGAGATACCGAAGGTTTTTGAGAATAAAAATCCTGCAGAAGTAATCTCTATTATGTTTCAATAACATTGTGTATTCTCATTGATTTCCTTGTGTATGTGGGTTTGAAGAGGATTTGTAAGAGTTAAATGCAATTTTATCATGCTGTTGTTTAAAAAGAGTAACACTTATAGGATTCTCCATGTTTTCTTTTTTTTTGTAGGATATACGAAAAGAGTAATGTTTTTTGAATATTTAAGCAGAGTTTTCCTAAAACAGTATTCCGGAAAAACACGCTTGCCCAATAAAAATACAACATGAGTGTTGTTTGTTTTGTTAAGGGGATAAGAGGAAGAATAAAATTACAGAGTTTGTTTTGAAATCATGACTTTGCAGAGCCTTCAGGAAAGAGCAGAATCATTATCTTTTCCTATTTGTCAATTGTGCCGAATTCGTTTCCACCAGCTGATGTTGATTACTAAAAGGAGTGGGTCTCATTTAGTCGATTTTGAGACTTATGATCTTTCAGCCGGCGATTTCGTTTAAGGTAAACCTGCAGGAAGGAAAGATTCTGTAGGTTAATGATTTTATTGAAAGGAATGTGAAATACTGCGTTTTTACTATACTTACATTAGAAAAGTTGAATAGCTAAACATTAGACACTATCTCGTAAAGTGTGTAAGTGCTAATTCTGGGCTTAGACTTTAATAAGTATAAGTATTTCTTCTTTTCAGACTCTCTTTCTGTTATGAATGTGTTTGATTATCAAACCGTTGTCGTTTTGTGTGTTTTCGCGGGCAATAAATCTCCCAGATTGATTTATTAATCAATTTACGCCTGGGTAAATTGATCTGATTCAAACCAGTGTCGTAATTTAGTTTCATTATTTATAAATAGGTAAGTGTCTGTATTGCTGATATTTATACTGTATTGTTTGTGGGAGATAGAATGATTCGCGCATAATACAAAATACATTTACAGGGTATGTACTTTGCATTGCTAGGTAGTTTGTTTATATTTGTTGAGTAAAATCAATAGTTGTTGTAAAACCAGACTAAAAAAGAAAGGTGTTTGACATATAATGGAAAACAAAAAAAACAAAGTCTGTTGAAGAATAGAATAGTAACATGAATGTGTTTATTCGTAAGGTAACTGATTGATAAAGAGCAAGAACTTTTAATGAGTTGTTGTAGGAAGCTGAATATTAAAAAGAAGACAATAAAATAGAACTTATCATGAGCAAGAATAAATCCAAAGAGTACGATGTGATAATCATCGGAGGAGGAATCACCGGAACGGGCACGGCTAGAGATTGTGCGATGCGGGGATTAAGTGTTTTACTCGTAGAGCGTCATGATTTTGCCGTTGGGGCTACAGGACGAAATCATGGTTTGTTGCATAGTGGTGCTCGATATGCCGTGACTGATCCTGAGTCTGCATCGGAGTGTATCAAAGAGAATATGATTTTACGCCGTATTGCCAACCATTGTGTGGAGGGAAACGATGGATTA
>JAQBBZ010000390.1:0-20414 GCA_032125735.1 Labilibaculum sp. | reverse complement strand
GAAATATGGAATTGCTTTTGATTGGTGTGTTCTTATTTTTTTTGTGTTGGAAACGGAATTTTATCAGTGTTATTCAGATAAAAAAATAAGTGTAGGTCCGATTTCTCTGGGCTTACACTTATTATATAGGAATGATTCTTTAGAATCATTTGGTCACATGAACCACACTGATCACTATTTTCTGAAGGCATAGTTGTACTCTTTTTTATTCGACACTAAACGAACTTTATAATCTCCTTTTGGCAATGCTTCCACATTGAATTTTTTAGAGAAAGAAGGTTCAGATGCATAAGAGCCATTAAATACTTCATTTCCAAAATCATCATTAATTGAAATGTTGAAAGTTGTATTTTCAAATGATAGGTAGCTTACAAAAAGATTGTTGTCTTCAGCTCTGAAAAGAGTTTTTTCAGTCATTTTATCTGCTGATTCTGCGACTAGTTTGTTGTTGACAACTTCAAACTTCTTTTCCAATTTATCTCCTTTGCCAGTTAAAACAATTTTGTAGGTTCCATCTTCAAGGTATGAGAAATCAAACAATTTTTGATTAGTAGTTGCACTACTTATTTTATTTGAATAATATAAGTTTCCAGCTTCATCGTAAATCTTCATTTTAAGAAATGATTCAGTTGGGTTGATGATAGATACAATTGAGAAATCAGTATCTAAATAAGGGTTAATTCGAATGTTTCCGGTTGCAAATGCTGAACTTGTACCTAAGAATAGTATTACTCCCAATACCAATCCTTTAAATGTGTTTTTTGTTTTCATCTTTTTTTAAAATTTAAATGATTAAAATTTTTTTTAATCAGCCATTGATTATTTGTGGTTGACTGACATTGTAAATCTAGAAACAAATCATAGAAATGATCTAAATAATAAGTCTCGAAATTGAAGAAATAACAAAAAAAACAACTTAAAACGGTTGCGGAACCTCCCGAAATTGTTTGCGTTACATAGATTTAATAAAGAATTTTGTCATTATTAAGCTTAAAAACCGAAAAATATTTTTATGATAACGTTTTCGTATTTTGTGAAAAATGCCCAAAACGTCATTTTTTCATCGCGAGAGTGAAAAAGTGAGAGAAAAACATCTCAAATCGTTCCCAAAAATCAATACTAAAGTCTAATTTTGGATTCGAAATAAAAACAGAGATTTTATCCTTTATAAGGGGGCAAATCGTCTGTGTCCTTATATCTAATAAAGAATGAATTATCAAAACTTAATGGACTTTTCCGTTTATAAGCCAGATCTGGAACGATTTGAGAACGGGTGGAAAGGATTGGAAGAATATGTTACCGAAAAAAATATTGATGGAGTAGAGCTACTAATCGGTTACGATGCTCCATCTGATGAAATACCAAAGGATATCGTTAAAAGCATTCACTTGCCATTTTGGGTAACATGGCTAGGTGTTTGGAGAAAAGGAGAAGACGCGGCTAAATATTATTTCCCGAATACGCAGGCAGAGCATTTGCAATTTTGTTGTGGTGGCTCAAATTCCAAAGAAATGATTGCATCGCAAAAGAAATTGTGGGAACATGCAGCCCATTTTAATCCTGCACATGCCGTTTTGCATGCAGCTCATGTAGAGTTAGAACATGCTTTCACACGCGATTTTACTTATAAAAGTACCGAGGTGTTGTCAAGTTTCTCCGAAATGCTGAACAGAACGGCTCAGGAGTTTGGTAATGGAGAACCTCCTGTTACCTTGGCTATTGAGAATTTATGGTGGCCAGGCTTGGATTTTTTGTTTCCGGCCGAGGCCGATGATTTTGCATCGCGGCTGGATTTCTCAAATTGGAATTTACTTTTGGATACAGGACATTTAATGAATACCAATATTGCTTTGCGATGCGAGGATGAGGCTATTGATTTTGTGCTGGATCGTGTATCACGATTGTCTAAGGATATCCAGGCGAAAATTAAGAGTCTGCATTTGAACTTGAGCTTATCCGGAGAATATCAAACAAAACAAGTAATGAATGGTTTGCCAAATGGATGGACTGATTTGAGTCACTCAGAGAAATATTCAACTGCACGAAATCATGTACTTCAAATCGATCAGCATTTGCCATTTCAATCGAAAAGGGTGAAGGAGATCATTCAGCAAGTTACCCCCGTAAATGTAATTCACGAATTTATTACAAAGGATATTCACGAATATTCAGAGAAATTGGATATTCAGATGAATGCATTACGGTAGGGACACGCCATGTCCGTTGTAATGTAGATAAATACAATAAAGGACCTTCTAAATTCCATATTGCTGTTTTTTAATATCTTCTTTTTCCGAAATAATCCATAGATTTGCAACAATTGGGTTTCTCACCTTTTGAGAATTAAAATGGGAATCCGGTGTAATACCGGAGCTGTCCCCGCAGCTGTAAGCCCTCAATGATTTGATCATTGATAAGTTCTAACAGAAAAGCCACTAGATGAATGTAGTTTCGTTTGGGAAGGCGTTAGAATGGGTAAGCCAGAAGACCTGCCTGATAAATTGAACTGTTTCGTAACTTCGGGGAACTGAGTAACGAAGGTATAATTGTTGCAATTGTATTTTCTCGTATGCTATCCCCACAATTATTGTGGAAGAAAATGAATTTAGCAAAATCAATCTATTGGGCATTAATCCTATTTCTATTCTTAGGTACTATTTCATGTCAATCCGGCGACCTTAAAAAGAAAGAGAAGCAATCGGTATCTTATTCTGCGATCGATTCCTCTTTTTATCATCAATCTCAACTAAAGTACGCCAAAGGCTTTCAAATTAAATTTCTTGCCAATGGCTTGAAAGAATTGATTGTTTGGGATCCTTGGAACGAAGGAAAAATATTTCAAAAATATTATCTGAGGAATCGGTCGGAAAAGTTAGCCGTTGAAGTTCCTGCTGATGGTTTATTGGTGGAAGTTCCTGTAAGAAGTATTGCCGCACTATCGAGTACACAAATCGGAATTTTAAAGTTTTTAAATGTTCAGGATCGAATCGTGGCAGTCTCTCTGAGCGATCGTATTTACGATGAAGAGTTGGATGAAAAGGCTCAGGAAGGTACTATACAGGCCGTTGGCCATGCAGAAACTTTGAATTTTGAGAAAATTGTTGAGTTAGATCCTGAATTGGTAATGGTGGCTGGTTTTATGAACATCACCGATAAGGAAACCAAACTGATGAATGCCGGTTTACCAGTTGCTTATAATATAGAGTGGATGGAAACTTCACCTTTGGCGCGTGCTGAATGGGCAAAATTTATTGCGGCCTTTTTTAATAAAGAAGCAGAGGCTGAAAAACATTTTAATGCTGTAGAAAAGAGGTATAATGATTTAAAGATACTGGTGGAAAATTTTGAGCGGAAACCAAGTATTCTTTCAGGCTATAATTTTAAAGGAACATGGTACATGCCTGGTGGACAAAGCTATTTAGCGCAATTTCTTCGTGATGGAAAGGCAGATTACTGTTGGTTTTCGGATAGTACCAGTGGCAGCATGCCATTAAGTTTTGAGCTTGTTTTCGATAAGCAGGGTGAGGCAGATATTTGGTTTGGCCCCGGCCAGTGCAGATCTTTGGAAGATATGAAGAACCTGGATGAGCGATACACCTTATTTCGATCTTATAAAACAGCTAATGTTTTTTGCTCTACAAAACGGATGAAAGATAGTGGTGCCAACGATTGGTTCGAATTGGGTGTGATGCAACCTGATGTTGTGTTTAAAGATGTTATCAAGATTTTGCATCCTGAATTGTTGCCGGATTATGAATTGTATTACTATCAACAATTGAAATAAGAAAACTATGCATTTGAATAAAAAGGGAAGTTTGTTTTCGCTCATATTTGGAGCCTTATTCCTTCTCATTTGTGGGATTTTCCTGTTGGATTTGATTTATGGAAGTGTTAGTATTCCCTTTAAAAAGGTGTTTGCAATTCTTTCCGGGACTGATGTGAAAAATTCGTGGAATTACATCATTTTAAATTTTAGATTACCGAAAGCATTAACTGCAATTTTTGTAGGAGCAGGTTTATCGGTTACAGGTTTAATGATGCAAACACTTTTTAGAAATCCATTGGCAGGGCCTTACGTTTTAGGAATTAGTTCGGGTGCAAGTCTGGGTGTTGCTTTAATGGTAATGGCATCTGCTTTAATGCCTGTTGCATTTGGTGCAATTTCGGCCTTTTTGGGAAGTTGGGCCTTGGTTGTTGCGGCTGTTGCTGGTGCATCATTGGTATTTATGCTGGTTGCATTGGCCTCTCTTAAAATATCCGATAGTGTTTCCTTGTTGATTATTGGAATCATGTTTGGAAGTATTACTGGTGCAGTGGTAAATATTCTGCAATACTTTAGCGATCCGGAGCAAATACAAAGTTTTATAGTGTGGACTTTTGGAAGCTTGGCGGGTGTTACATGGCATGAAATGCAAGTAATGGCACCAATCGTTTTTTGCGGATTAATTATTGCTTTTTTTCTGATAAAACCATTGGATGCACTTTTGTTGGGAGAGAATTATGCTCGGGGAGTAGGTATCTCAGTAAATCGAACCAGAATTGCGGTTATTATAAGTACGGCATTAATCGCTGGAACTTTAACCGCATTTACAGGGCCTATTGCTTTTGTTGGTGTTGCAGTGCCACACATTGCCCGATCAATTTTTAGAACAGCAAGTCATAAGGTATTAATGCCAGCGGTAATTTTAATAGGAGCTGCCATAATGCTTATTTGTGATATTATCTCGCAATTGCCAGGAAATCAAAATACACTGCCAATTAATTCGGTAACAGCTCTGTTTGGAGGGCCGGTAGTAATTTGGGTGATCATGCGAAGTAGAAATGTGAAGGCTTCTTTTGCCGGTTAGAGTGGGATTTATGAGCGATTTAAAAGAGATACAAAAAAATATACTGGTAACGAAGGATCTTTCAATTGGGTACAAGCAAGGGAAAAGGAATCACTTGTGCTTACTTTCTGATATCAATCTAACGATTAGGCGTGGTGAGATGGTTTGTCTTTTAGGACCTAACGGAGCAGGCAAGTCAACTCTAATGCGAACCATTGCCGGTATTCAATCGCCCTTGGCGGGATATACCTTAGTAGAAGGAATTCCAATTCGTGATCGGAATTTTAAAGAGATTGCTCAGCTTCTTAGTATCGTTTTAACCGAAAGAATTAATGTGGGAAATTTGACCGTTTACCATATCGTTTCGTTAGGGCGTCATCCTTATACCTCATGGATGGGACGCTTATCGGAAGAAGATAACGATAAAATAAAATGGGCATTGGAACAAGTTGGTTTGTTGCATTATACCGATCATTTTATCAATCAGTTGAGTGATGGGGAACGGCAGCGTGTAATGATTGCCAAAGCTTTGGCGCAGGACACACCACTTATCATGCTCGATGAACCGACTGCACATTTGGATTTGCCGAATCGAGTTGAAATTATGCGATTGTTGCATCGTTTGGCTCGCGAAACCAATAAGGCCATACTACTGTCTACTCATGAACTGGATTTAGCTCTTCAGGCAGCAGATGTTATTTGGTTGATGTCATTAGGTAAGCCTATCAAAATTGGTGCTCCCGAAGATTTGGTTCTGAATGGCAGTATCGAAGAAACTTTTCACAACAAGTCCTTCATCTTCGATCGAAAAACAGGCAACTTTATTATGAATTACCAAAAGAAACAGATAATTCAGGTTTTGGGTAATGATGTAATGGGATTCTGGACTCAAAGAGCATTGTCCCGCGAAGGTTATCAGGTTACCTGTGAAGAAGCTGGTAATTGTTCTGTAAAGTTGCTTGAAGATACCATGGAGTGGGAGATTCATCGAAATGGGGAAACACGTAAATGCCAAAGTATTCAGGAGTTGTTGGCCTACTTGCGAACATCTCTTTCTGCAGATTAGCTCAAAAATCATAAAATAATAAGTGAAATGATACAAAGATTAGCTCTTGTACTGTGTGTGTTATGTCTATATGCTTGTAATCCAAGTCAAACAAGACTGAAAAATGTTGTGTCAGATTTTGAAATAAGCAATGGCTATGAGTTTACTAGTTCTGTTTCGTATGCAAAAGGATTTTCAATTGAAAAGAAAGAGAATTATAAAAAAATAAGTGTTTATAATCCTTGGAAAGAGGATGCTGTTTTGCGGGAATATGCCTTAATTCCCAGTAATGCAAGCATTCCTGAAAATCTTCCTGATAATATTATAGTGGTTAAGGTACCTGTAAAATCTTTGGTGACATTTTCCAATACACATATCGGTCCTATTGTTAAACTGGGCTTGGAAGATAAGTTGTTAGGAATGACACGGGCAGAGAAAGTTTACAATAAAAGTATCTCGGGAAAAGTAAAGAGGGGCGAAATTGCAAATTTAGGTGGAGCACACAATAAGAATATTGATTTTGAGAAAATGATTGAGCTCGATCCGGAATTAATTATTTTATCTGCTTTAAATGGAGTGAAAGCGGACGAAAATCAAATGGAAGAGCTTGGTTTTAAATTGGCATACTCATTAAGTTGGATGGAAGAAACCCCATTGGGAAGAGCAGAATGGTTAAAGTTTACGGCGGCTTTTTTCAATAAAGAAAAGCTTGCTGATTCTCTGTTTAATCGGATGGAAAACAATTATAATCAGCTTAAAGCTAAAGTTATTGGGATAAAGAAGAAACCAAATGTTTTGTTGGGATGGTGTTACAAAGGAACATGGTATGTTCCTGGAGGACAAAACTACATGGTGAGTTATTTAAGAGATGCTGGAGCAAACTACTTCTTATTTGCCGATAGTACCCGAGGAAATATTCCAATGAGTGTCGAATCTGTTTTAGATCAATGCAGTCAAGCTGATATCTGGGTTTACCCCGGAACCAGTAAAAGTTTAGAAGATATTGAAAATAGCGGAGAAATATTTACACAGTTTGCTGCCTATCAAAATAAAGAAATTTACAATATCTACAAAAGATCTAATTCAAATGGGGGCAGCGACTGGTGGGAGACTGGCAGCCTTAGTCCGGATCTTGTGTTAAAGGATTTTATACAGGTTCTGCATCCTAATTTATTAGCTCAGGACACAACATATTATATTAACAAGCTGGATTGATATAATTAACAGTAATACATTGCCTTCATTTTCAGAGAGTATGAAATAAAGTTTCTTTTTTTTTCTGAAAAATTATTTTGTACAACAAAAAAAATCATACATTTGCGTCGCATTTGGTATTTCATTTCTCACGATCGAGAATGAAATGAAAAGGGAATTCGGTGAGAATCCGAGACTATACCCGTAGCTGTAAGTTCTAAAAAAAGCTTTTTGAAAGACCTATGCCACTGTTCCGATTTCGGAATGGGAAGGCCTCAAAAAGTAGAACAAGTCAGAAGACCTGCCTTTGCAAATCAATAGTCATTGCTTTCGGGAAAAAGAGCAAGTGAACGAAAACTTTATCAACATAGAGAATAGGGATTGTTTTGCCATAACTGGTCCTTTGAGTCATGTCGTGAAATTTTCTTTTAGCTCCCTGTCTGCATTGCAATAGTTAAACTTATTTTCATTTTATTCTTAAAGACATGAAAAGAACATTTTTAACGGCTTTTGCATTGCTGTCATTATTCAACACTGCAGTAAAAGCCGATGAAATTCCAAATCCTACCAAGGATACAACGGCAGTAAGGCATCTGAATCTTTCAGAAGTGAAAATCAATGCATCACGTGTGAATGCCAAAATGAAGGATCTGCCACAAAAGGTAGAAGTTATTACTGCCAGAAGAATCGCGTCAACTCCCGCAAAAGATCTTGGTGAACTGTTAAAAAAGAGTACCGGACTTGATATTATTCAGTATCCAGGAATTAAATCAGCCATTGGTATGAGAGGGTTTAGTCCATCAACATCGAACAAATACAATGTTATTTTGGTGGATGGAAAGCCTGTAGGAACAGAGAATATTGCTACACTAAATTTGGCGAATGTTGAAAGAGTCGAAATCTTAAAAGGTCCATTTTCATCTCTTTATGGTTCCGGTGCCATGGCTGGTGTAATTAATATCATAACCAAACAATCAAGCGGTGATTTGAGTGGTGGTGCTTCTTTATCTTACGGAAGTTTCCAAACAACACAAGTAAATGCTAATATTGGCGGAAATTTAACGGATAAGTTAGCATTTGATTTTGCTTATAGTCGTATTCAGCAAAATGTTGATTATAAGATTGGGGATCACAATTTTACTTTTACTTCAGACGAGGAAAAAGCTATTTTATCGGAAGATACTTATGGGGAAACAATGGAGAACACCCGTTTCAGTAAAAATAATGCAAATTTACGTTTTGGCTATCAGATTGATAACAACTGGAATGTGAATTTGAATGCCGAATATTTTCTAGCGAATGATGTAGAAAGCCCAGGATCTTTTTGGCATGTAAATGGCATGAATAAGAAGGATTTGCAACGTTACAGACTTGGGTTTGATGTGAATGGAGTTGTGAATAATCATAATTTGTTTTTTGCACCTTACTATAGCAACGAGGATAACGATTATTACGATCTAAATGCAGATAAGACGTATTTTAACAATAGCAATAGTGTACTGAAAGTATATGGTTTTCAGCTTCAGGATAAAATAATATTCGATAAACATACTCTGGTAGTTGGTTTAGATAGTAAAACCAACAAATATGAGAATTTGGGGTGGAATGGAGAAGGAGTTAGTGCGGCTCCATATAATCCTGACAATTATGATCGTAATCTTGGCGTGTTTGCTCAAATGAATATGAAATTCCTAAATAACGATTTGAATGTATCGGTAGGCGGGCGTTACGATTACATTAAATTTCAGATTGAAGCGAATGAAATGCTAAATTCAATTAAATCTGATGAAAATTATTCTATTGCTAATCCAAATGTCGGACTTAAATATAAGATTGTAGAAACCCTAAGTGTACATTCTAGCTATGGAACTGCTTTTTTGGCACCAAGTGCCTATCAAGTGGCTGGTTCATATAGTGGCTATTACAATTATGTAGGAAAAGCCGATTTGGATCCGGAAAAGTCAAGAACAATTGATTTCGGATTTACTTTTGATAACTTCAAAAAGGGGATCAGATTTGACGCAACTTATTTTGATACTCATCATGATAATATGATTGTAGCAGTTTGGAAAGATAAGGCCAATAAGGTTAAGACATATGATAATGCAAATCAGTCTGATATGAATGGATTAGAGATTGAGGCATCTTATGATTTTGGAGCAATTTCAGATTACAATTATTCCTTGAAATTTTATGCGAATTACACACATTTATTTGATACAAAAATAGAATTGGATGGTGATCAGATAGAATACGATCTAAGATACGTACGTGAAAAATCCGGGAATTTTGGTGTGGAATTAGATAATTTGAAAGGTTTCTATGCGAGATTAAACGCCAGATACAGCGGGCATCGTTTCGAGGATAACTGGTATACCTGGTACCCTATCCGAACAAATGTAACGGATGCAGTTCTAAAACATCCTGATTTCATGATTTTTGATTTATCAGCCAGCTACACATTTGCTGATAATTATACATTGGGTTTTTCTCTCGCCAACTTGTTGGATGAGAATTACACCGAAAAAGATGGCTATAACATGCCGGGAAGAGCAGTTACTGCAAAATTTAGCTATAAGTTTTAAGTAGATATTTTATTCAGTTGAAAGGGGATGTTCCAATTTTGGAATGTCCTTTTTTTGAATTTACATATTATAAAGATTTGATTTGTAATGTGTTTTACAATACCTTCTAAATAAGAGATTGGTAAGTTTGATTTTGTTTTTTTTCATACATTTGCAATGCAATTGGTTCTCATATATCTGAATTATTCAGATAGAGATGAAAAGGGAATCCGGTTAAAATCCGGAGCTGTTCCCGTAGCTGTAAGCTCAGAAAAAAGCTTTTTCACCACAATGCCACTGTCGCGATAAATCGGGATGGGAAGGCCGAAAAAGTTGAGTAAGTCAGAAGACCTGCCAATGCATACTTAATTTTCAAAACATTCGGAGAAGGTGTTTGGAAGACGATTGAATCATCTATTTCTTTTGTTCTATCCTTGTATTTTCTTCTTTATCAGACAGTAAGATGAAGTTGAAGTTTTTATTTGCAATAATTGTATGCTTTTTAAATATTAGTGCTTGGTCGCAAACCATGGGTATCGATACAATTCAGATTGAATCGATTGATATTTTAGCGCCTAGACTTCAGCATTTCTCCTCCACCGAAAAAACGGTGCAAATTGATTCTATTCTTATTCAGAGATACGATGGGAAGGATTTATCGAGCCTACTTCAGAAAACATCTTTGGTAAACATATCATCTAATGGCGCTTTTGGAGCTCTTGCTACAGTTGGAATGCGAGGAGCTTCAGGTACACACACATCTGTAAATTGGAATGGAATTCCAGTTAATTCATTAACAACAGGATCTGCTGATTTATCGTTGATAAATGCTGGTTCTTTTGATGAAGTTCAGGTGATCTATGGTGCTGTAGGATCTTTATATGGTTCTGGAACTTTAGGTGGAGCTATTGAGTTGTCAAATACGCCCGATTGGAAGAAAAAGTCTTCTTTTGGTCTGAATTCTGAAATAGGTAGTTTCTCAAATTCAAGCACAAAACTATATGGAAAGTATTCCAATAAGTGGATTTCTTATTCAGGACAAGGCTTTTTTCAATACGGGAAGAATGATTTTACCTATACCGATTTTCATGATTTTGGATCGCCAACTGAACGATTAAATAACAATGAGAACAGAGCATTTGGAACAATCCAGGATTTACATCTGAAATTAAAGGAACATTACATTGATGCAGGTGTTTGGTATCAGGTTAAAGAAAAGAATATTGCTGGTTTGATGGGAATAGGTGCTCCCATTAGCTATCAAAAACAACGGGATTCGTCGTTTAAAGCATATGTTGGCTGGAAAAAATTGATTGGTAAATTTCGTTTGGAAGCGAAATCTGCATATTTATCAGATTATTTGAAGTATACCGATAGAGGTAGTGCTACGAATACAGGATATAAAATATTTTCAGAGATAGAATCGAAACGTTGGTTGAATGATGTCAATTTGAGATATTATTTCTCAGATAAATGGAGTGTTGATGTAAATGGTAAATACAGTTGGTTGAAAGGGATCACTAATAATTACATTAGTAATATATATGAAAATGAATCGCGTATAACAATTGCAATTAAGTATTCACCTCAGATAGGAACCTTTATTCTTACTTATGGAAAGGAATGGAACTCGGAGATTAATCCTCCTGAAATGTACTCATTTAGTTCTCTAATTCATGCAATTCCAAACCTTATAGATGTTCGAGGAAAAGCTTCAACTCATTACAGAAGACCAACCTTTAATGATCGTTATTGGATTTATTCTGGTAATGTTGATTTAAAATCAGAGAATGGATGGAATTACGAATTAGGATTGGTAATGCTTCAACAAAAGGCATTGTATGGTGATATTACTGTTGATTTGAATGCATATAAGGCTCTTAATGATGAATTAATTGCTTGGCAACCAGTCGATGGAACAAATTGGCGACCGGTGAATATTGGTAAATCTGTTATTCAGGGAGTTGATGTTGAGGCAACTCATGTAATGAAAATTGAAAATAATAGCCTTCGGACCTCTTTAAAATATGCCTACAACGATTCTTACGATAATAAAAAAGGAAGTGACACGTATAAGAGAACATTAGCTTATCGTCCACATCATATAGTCAAATTTTCTTCGGATTATTTATTTGGCAGGTGGGATATTGGAATTCTTGGAACTTTACGGGGAAATACCAATAGTTGGGAAGGAGATCAGGTAGATGGGAATTTACTGGTAGATATTAATGGAGGCTATCGTTTCAATTCCAAATTTGCCAATATTAAACTGACAGGTAGGGTCGAAAACTTGTTCGATGAATCATATGAAATTGTTAGGTTTTACCCCATGCCTGGCAGAGCTTATTATTTTGGGGTAAATGTAATTTTTTAATTAATTAGCTATGAAACGTCCATGTTTAAAGCTTTCTATATACAGGAAGATGATTAAATGGTAAGTTCCATATGACAAAAACTTAAAATAAAAAACATATGAAAAAGGTATTGAATCTTGCATTGGGATTGTTAATTGCAAGTGTATTATTTGTATCATGTTCTGATGATGATAACGAAATTCCACGATTAAAAGGAAATTTTGTATTGAACGAAGGAAGTGCAAATGGGTCAATAAGTTTAATTGATGAAGATGATCAGGTTACTTTGAATTATTTTTCATCAGTAAATAGTGGTGTTACTCTAGGTCAATATCCTCAATCTATGGCAATGAATGGTGAATATGCATTTATTGTTGTAACAACAGGGAGTGGTGCTGGTTATGTTGAGGTGGTTACGGCTTCAGATTTTATACATTATGCGACTATTGATGGTTTATCATACCCTAGGGAAATTGCTTTTGCGAATGGTAAAGCTTATGTGTCAAATGGTAATGGATCCGATGTTAATTATGCAAAGCAAAATAATGAAGTTTATGTTGTTGATTTAAAAACAATGACAAAAACCGGACAGATTTCAGTTGGTGCCGGACCAGAAAAAATGATTGTTTCAGGCAATAAGCTTTATGTGGCAAATAGTGGAGGATGGTCGAATGATGACAATACTGTTTCTGTAATTGATGTTGACACCGATGAGGTAGTAAAAACAATTACAGTTAAGTCTTGTCCTAAAGATATGGTTGAAGATGCTAATGGCGATATTTGGGCTTATTGTTCTGGTGTGCCTGATTATAGCAACTATCCAAACGTTAGCTATACTAATTCCGGACTTTCAAAAATTGATGGTGATACAAATGACGTAAGCTCATTTGCCTTGACAAGTTTAAGTACTAGTGGTATTAAAAATATCGCTATTAGTAAAGATAAAAAGACAGTTTATTTTATGTCTGATGCTGTTTATGCAATGGATATTACCGCTACAGCTTTGCCTACAGCTAAATTTATTGATGCTACTTTCTACGGAATGGATGTAAATCCTAAAAATGGTAACCTTTGGTTGTGTGAAGGTACAAATCCTGGAAAAGTACTCGTGTATTCTTCTAATGGGGAAAAGTTAAAAGAATTTACTGTTGGAGCAATGCCTAATTCAACTACATTTAGTTACTAAGCACTTTTCTAATAAAATATTGGTGGTATTCTTAATTTAGGAATGCCACTTTTTTTATGCTCAGTAATTTTTATCAATTTCTTGGATAAATTCACTAAATTTAGAATTCCAAAAGCCTAATACAAACAATTAATCAATTGATTCTATGAGAACTTCCTTATTGTTCTTGTTGCTTTTAAGTGCACAAGTTATGAATTCCATTAATTCCAAAGCTCAAATCAATAATACGCTAAGTATTATTCCCAAACCAGCCAGAATAGTTAGTTCTGAAGGTAGTTTTTTATTGGAGGAAAGTACAAAGTTTGTATTTCCTGATGGAGTGGAAAACAAGGAGGTTCTAGTTGGCTACTTGTCCGATCAGATTTATGAATTGGCAGGATTGAGAATTTCCAAAAGTATATCTAAAGATGTTTCTTCCAACAATGTAATATCTTTTAAACAAGTAAAAGATAAAAATTGGGGTGAGGAGGAATATGCAATGATGATTGACCGTAATGGGATTGTGATAGAGGCTGTTGCGGGAAGAGGATTCTTTTATGGAATTCAGTCACTTTTGCAATTAATTCCTTTACAAGGCGAACCCGAAGTACCTTTTGTGAAAATATTGGATGAACCCAGATACCAATATCGAGGAATGCATCTTGATGTTTGCCGTCATTTCTTTTCTGTCAATTTTGTTAAGAAATACATCGATTTAATGGCGATGTATAAAATGAATACATTTCATTGGCATTTAACCGAGGATCAGGGATGGAGAATTGAGATTAAGAAATATCCTAAATTAACTGAAGTCGGAGCATGGCGTACGGAAAAAGACGGCAGTCGTTATGGCGGATTTTACACGCAGGAACAAATAAAAGAAATTGTGGCATATGCTGCAGATCGTTTTATTACAGTAATTCCTGAGATTGAATTGCCAGGCCATTCGGTGGCTGCCTTAGCTGCTTATCCGGAATTGGCATGTAACAATGGACCATTTGAGGTCGAGAATGAATGGGGCGTGTTTGATGATGTTTATTGTGCAGGAAAAGAAAGTACGTTTGAATTCTTGCAAAATGTTATGCTGGAGGTTATTGAATTATTTCCTTCGAAATACATTCACATTGGTGGAGATGAATGTCCAAAGGCAAGTTGGGCGAAATGTCCTTTGTGTCAAAAACGAATTCAAGAGGAGGGATTGAAAGATGAACACGAACTTCAGTCTTATTTTATCCAGCGAATGGAGAAATTTCTTCTGACAAAAGATCGAAAAATAATTGGTTGGGATGAGATTTTAGAGGGTGGTTTGGCTCCCCAAGCAACCGTAATGTCGTGGAGGGGAATAAAAGGAGGAATTGAGGCTGCGAAACAGCATCACGATGTGATTATGACACCTGGAACCCATTGTTATTTTGATCATTATCAGGATGTGGATTATATTGAGCCTACTGCCATTGGTGGTTTTACGTCATTGCAAAAAATCTATGAGTTTGAACCAACACCTGAAGAATTAAATGAGGATGAAGCAAAACATATTTTGGGTGCACAAGCTAATGTTTGGACCGAATACATGAATACGTCAGATCGGGTTGAGTATATGGTCGCTCCACGAATTTGTGCTTTGGCAGAAGTTGTCTGGTCGAGAAAACAACAACGAAATTGGGATGATTTTCAGAGCAGGATGAATCATCATTATACACTCTTGCATAAAAAGAACATTAATTTCTTTGTACAGGCTCCGCATGGAGGTGTGAATAAAAACTTTTTTTTCAATAAAATGGAGTTGCCACTAGAGATAGATGCTGATCATACCAAGATTCGTTATACGCTTGATGGTTCCGATCCGGATAACTATTCTACCGTTTACAATGAGGCAATTGAGTTGACAACAACATCAAATGTAAAAGCTCAGAGTTTTCATGAATCGGGAGCTAAAAGTAAAATAAGAAGTATTGAGTGCATTAAGATTGATCCATTACAATCTGTTACAATTACAGAATTGGATGGAGATTTAAAATACAGGATTTTTAAAGGGAAGTTTGCTTCGATACATGAGATTGTTGAGGATGAGGTGATCAACTGTGGAATTGTAGCTGGTTTAAAATTTCCGGAGAATATTGACGAAGAATTTTATGCCGCTGAAATAACCGGATATCTTAAAATTGATGAAAATGCAACCTATACTTTCTTTAATTATTCTGTTGATCCGACTCTTTTTAGCATTGGAGAACATGTTGTGATAGAATCAGATGGATTAAATTCAAGGCATCAGCGAAGAGGGCGTATTTATTTGAAACAAGGCCTGTATCCAATCCGGATGTTATTGGTGAAAAATACACCTTACGCAAATCAAAAATTAACTTGGAGTTCCAAATCCTTTGATCAAACGTCAATACCATCAACTCATTTAAGTCACTAGTAATTAGAGTTCTATGTGATGTTGCGACAGTTGTGTTTTTTCTATTACTAATAGAAAAAGTTAAGTGCTGAGAATTGATACTTAATCCTCTAATATTATTTTATTCCTGTAGAATCTCACTTACAGGAATTTATTGTTCTATTTGGGTTGAGCTCACTTTTGTATAAATAATCTCCCATTTTTATCGAGAAATGGGAGATTATTGTTCTGTAGATAAAAAATCATTGGCATCTCATGCTTTAAATTTTCTGATTTTATGTATCTTGTATCTAAAATCAAAAAAAAATGCAATCTAAAGAAGAAAATACCAAGTTAAGTTCGTTTTATAAAGAGAGGTTCGATTCTTTTCTGAATTATTTGTCTGTAGCCGAACAAATACAAGAAGAGGACATACACAAGTTACGTGTTGAGATGAAATACATTCGAAGCTTGCTGTTATTAATTGAAGAATTCAACTTGGATTCCGATGTTGCCGCAAAGCTATTGAAACAGCTAAACGGCATTTTTAATAGTGCAGGCAAACTTCGTGTTATTCAGGTTTCTAAATCATTGCTGTCTCAAAGTACTGTTGATATACCCGCTGAGATAATGCTTATTTTAGATGGTGATTTGAATGCACAAGCCGGAAATTTTAGAACTAAATTATCTCAATTTGAGCTTTCTAAATTTAATCAGAGATTAACGCGTTTATATTCCCTATTAAATAAGGTGAGTATTTCTGAACTAAAAATAAAAGTTGACAGTATCATTCATGATGAATTAGAAATAGTCAACAAGTTATTTAACTCTTCGAAAGGAGAAGAATATCATCATGAAATACGAAAGCTGTTAAAGCTTGTTAAGAGCCTGCAACAATTGCTATTAGCCTTTCATGAAGATGAGAATGGAAGACAAGCTTTGGATATTGTTAATTCTACAGAAACATTATTAGGGAATTGGCACGATTATAAAGTGATTGACAATTTCTTGAATAAATTAGATGAAGAATTACCCCAAACATCCGTTAAGAGGGTTGTGCGTAATTTAAAGAACCATAACAATAAATTGAAACAGGAATTTAAAATTGAGGTAGATAAGTACTTAAGAAATCATTTCTAGTTTTTTCTACCAAATATATTTTTAATTTTTTCATAGATTGAACTTTTTTCATTCTTGCGATTTTCTCGTCTCTCTTTTCGTTTCATTAATTTATCTTGATCTATTGTTTTAACCCCAAATAAATTCTCGAAAAAATTATTTTCTGGTGCTAGGTAGTGTGGCATATCAAGATCTGACAAAACATCGCTTATTGGTCTTGTAATAGGTGAGTCTGTGTAGCGATTAAAGTTTTTATTTGTACTTAATTTATGCATGAATTTACCATAAATGGGTAAAGCCATGCTTGCTCCTTGTCCGAGACTTAAGGAATTAAAATGAATACGCATATCTTCCGCACCAACCCACACACCGGCTACTAAATTGGAATTGTAACCTATATACCAACCATCTGCCTGTGATTGCGTTGTTCCTGTTTTTCCGGCTAAATCTCCTTGTAATCCATAAACTGAACGAAGAGATTTTCCTGTTCCGTCGTTAACAACAGCTTGAAGCATATGATTAATAATATCAGCAGTTTCCGGAGGTAATATATACCTGTTTTTTTCTCTCAGGCTTGTTAAATCCACAATTAAATTGCCCTTATTATCTTTGATTTTTGAAATGTAATAAGGATCAGTGTGTATACCTCTGTTGGCTAAAGTTGAATAAACCTGAATCATCTCGAATAAAGAAATATCCGCAGTACCCAAGGCAAGAGATGGAACTTTAGGCAGATTACTGTCAATACCCATTTCTTCGGCCAGCACTATGGTATTCTGTATTCCGGTTTCCATAAGAACATCAACGGCAATGGTGTTTACCGATTCGGCAAGAGCTCCTTCCATGCTGTAACTTCCTTCATAAAGGTTATTCGCATTTCGTGGCGACCAATTGTCATATTCTTCATAAATTTTTCGTTCGTTAGGAAGGTATTCGAACGGAGAAACTCCTTCTTGCAAAGCCGCAGCATAAACGATTGGTTTAAATATTGATCCAACCTGTCGTTTGGATTTTACATGATCATATTTAAAATGATCAAAATTGATACCGCCAACCCAAGCTTTAATTTTCCCACTTTGAGGTTCCATGGCTAAAAACCCAGTGTTTAATAGCTTTGTGTAATGTTTAATAGAGTCAATAGGTGACATTTTTACTTCTTTGTCTCCATTCCAGGTGAAAATTTTCATGTTCACCTTCTCGTTAAATATTTTATTAATTTCCGTTGCCGATTTCCCTTTTAGCTTTAATGATTTGTAATGTTCAGAGCGTACTTTAGCATCTTCAATTACGTCCATGTTATCTCCCCAGGGAGATTTGTTGCCCCAATGTTGAATGAATTGCGATTGGAGATTTTTCATATGTTCTGCAACTGCCTTTTCTGCATATATTTGCATTCTTGCATCAAGCGTGGTTGTAATATTTAATCCATCACGATAAATATCGTAATAGGTACCATCTTCTTTAGGATATTTTTTTAATATATTATTTGTTTCAATTCTTATTCTTTCTCGAAAATAAGATGCTAAACCTGTTTGCTCAGATTGCTTCTGATATTGAATTCGTAATGGACGAGCTTGAAGTTCCTTCAATTTATGCTCAGGAATAAATTCATATTTAGCCATTTGACTCAAAACAATATTTCTCCTTTGTTTTGATTTTTCAGGATGAAGTCTTGGATTATAGGATGTAGGAGCTTTAAGCATGCCGATTAATACGGCGCATTCATGAATTTCCAGTTTTGATGCTGGTTTACTAAAGAATTGACGTGATGCACTTTCAATCCCAAAAACGTTCTCTCCAAATGACACTGTATTTAAATAGAGTTGCAGAATTTCCTTTTTCGAGTAAATTTTTTCCAGCCGAGATGCAGTTATGGCCTCTTTTATTTTGTTTACAGGCATGCTAAAAGGCCCAAAATTTCCTCGGGGGTATAGATTTTTTGATAATTGCTGACTCAGAGTACTTCCTCCTCCCGAGCTTTTGTCGCCCATAAGCAATGATTTTACAAGTACACGCATAAGACTGCGGTTATCAATTCCATTATGCTCATAAAAGCGAACATCTTCAGTCGCAATTACTGCGTTGATAGCATCAGGAGAAATATCTTTGAAATTAACATTGGTTCGGTTTTCAGCATAAACTCTGCCCAATATTACGCCATCTTCAGAGTAAATTTCCGATGCATTTGCATTTTTAATACTCTTTAAAGTATAGTAATCAGGTAATTTACCCCATAATCCGATGTAAACAGTACCCAATAGAGTAGCTGTAACGAACAAGAATAGTAGTAGTCCGAATCCCAAAAATCGGATTAAATAGTATGAAAATGAACGTTTTGAGGAGCTCTTTTTTTTGTTGTTCATTTTCTTTTTTGAAGTAGTTTCCCCTTTTAAAGGATTTTTAGTTTTGGCCATTCTTATTATCGTATTTTCTAAAATAACGCATAATTTTCTAAAAGATTATAATCCCAGAAAAACAATTCTAGATAATTAGCTTGTAAATGTAAACAATAATACTTGTTTTTTACGTATCTTAATGTAACGGTATTGATATGTTTCCCGTACTACATCGTTGACGAGAGTACTATTTGTTATTATTAAAGGCCTAAATTATGTGATTTGTGTGATGGTGTCCATAAGTCTCATTTTTAAATATGGGGATATGGAAATAGAAAAAGTAATTGTAAGATCAAAGGATGAATTTTCTAAAATAAAGGAAATTAGGCTTAAGCCAGATTTACTATTTGTTTTTGGCGAGGGTGAATTGTTGTGTGAAAAGGAATTTAATTCTGCAATTAAGAATTCTTTTCCAGACTCCTTGATTTTTGGATGTTCAAGCTCTGGAGAAATATCGGGTTTAGAAGTTTTCGAAAATAGTATTTCTATTACTGCGGTTAAATTTTCTTCAACAAAGCTTAGATTAGAATCTGTTGATCTTACAAAATATAAGAATAGCACTGAATGTGGAGAGGGATTGTGTGAGAAATTTCAGGTTAAAGATTTGAGACATGTGATGGTTTTATCAGATGGTATTCATATTAATGGATCGCATCTTATTGAAGGAATTCAGAAAGTATTGCCTAAGGAAGTAGCAATAACTGGTGGTTTAGCTGGAGATGGTGTTCGATTTTCAAAAACTTTTGTTTATAATAAAGAAGGTGAGGTAAAATCAAATTGTGTTTGTGCTTTAGGGTTTTATGGAGATTCTCTCTCTGTAGGATATGGAACAAATGGGGGTTGGGAGAATTTTGGTGTTGAACGTTTGGTTACAAAATCGAAAGATAATATTTTGTACGAATTGGATAATCAACCAGCACTTTTGTTATACAAACAATTTTTGGGTGAACGAGCAAAAGACTTACCCGTATCAGGTATGTCATTTCCCTTGAGTTGCAGGGTGGGCGATTCACAAAAAGCAGTTGTGCGAACTGTTCATGGAATAAATGAAGAGGAACAAAGTCTTTCGTTTGGTGGTAATATTCCTGAAGGCGCAAGTGTGAAAATGATGAAGGCAAATGTTGATCGACTTATTTTAGGTGCTGAGTTATCGGCTAAGGCAAGTACTGATATGATTAATAAGGGAGAGTCAGAATTGGCAATTTTGATTAGTTGCGTTGGGCGTAAATTAGTTCTTAAGCAGTTGGTTGAAGAAGAAATAGAGGTTGTGGCTGATATAATTGGTGATCAGGCAAGAATTACGGGATTTTATTCCTACGGAGAAATCTCTCCATTTGGAGCAGACAGTGATTGTTTTCTTCATAATCAAACCAT
>JAQBBZ010000389.1:0-5560 GCA_032125735.1 Labilibaculum sp. | reverse complement strand
GTAGTTACACGTGAAGAGTTTTCATTGGATAAAGCACGTGAGGTAATGAAAGATGAAACCATTGCGGTTATCGGATATGGTGTTCAAGGGCCAGGTCAATCATTAAATTTAAAAGATAACGGTTTTAACGTAATCGTTGGTCAGCGTAAAAATTCTAAAACTTGGGATAAAGCTGTAGCTGATGGTTGGGTTCCGGGAGAAACTCTTTTTGAGATCGAAGAAGCATTAGAAAAAGCGACTGTTATTCAATATTTATTGTCGGATGCGGGACAGATTGCTGTTTGGCCAACTGTACAGAAATATTTGAAGCCAGGTAAAGCACTTTATTTTTCTCACGGTTTTGGGATCACTTACAAAGAGCGCACAAACATTATTCCTCCTAAAGATGTTGATGTAATTTTAGTTGCTCCTAAAGGATCAGGAACTAGTTTAAGAAGAATGTTCTTGGAAGGACGTGGTTTGAATTCATCATATGCAATTTTTCAGGATGCAACAGGAAGAGCTTTTGAGCGTGTTGTAGCATTAGGAATTGGTGTTGGTTCGGGTTACTTATTCGAAACTACTTTCAAAAGAGAAGTTTTTTCTGATTTAACAGGTGAGCGTGGAACTTTGATGGGATGTATTCAAGGGATTTTTGCGGCTCAATATGAAGTTTTGCGTGCTAACGGACATACTCCTTCTGAAGCATTTAACGAAACTGTTGAAGAGTTAACTCAAAGTTTAATGCCATTGGTTGCTGAAAACGGAATGGATTGGATGTATGCAAATACTTCAACTACAGCACAACGTGGAGCCTTGGATTGGTGGAAGCCTTTCCGCGATGCTACGAAACCGGTTTTCGAGAAATTGTATAAAGAAGTTGCTGCTGGTAATGAAGCACAACGTTCTATCGATTCCAATAGTCAAAGCGATTACCGTGTGAAGTTGGATGCTGAGTTGAAAGAACTTCGCGAGAGTGAAATGTGGCAGGCAGGTACTGCTGTTCGTAAACTAAGACCAGAAAATAACTAAATAAGTTAGTGATGAAATTGGGTTGAGCTTGATTCAATCCGATTTCATCATTAAATAAGACATTAATATTGGTTATTGGGAGCTTTTATCAACTTGTTGGATGTCCCATTTGATCGAAAACCAATCTTGGCGTAAGTTGCATATTAATAGGAGTTTGTGTTTCTGTAAATGTATTTGGTTTGGTTTGAATATCGTAGTTGTAATTAATTAATTGTTTTTCCTAAAGGCCGTAAGTTTTTAGGTTTGTTAAAGATTAGGAGATTTCTTCAACTATTCTGAAATAATACAAAACTTTAGTAAGATGATTTATGAAAGTATTCTTAGTGGTTTAAACCTGATTATTGATCTCATTATTGGAGATTCAACAAGGAAGCCTGTGTAATATTCTAACTAAAGAGAGATTACAATACGAGGTTCTTCCAAAAACAGGGAGAATTTTTTTTTGCAGCAAAAACTAGTAATAGCATACGTAAAAACACAAATACAATGAGTGATAAAATATTTATTTTCGATACCACACTTAGAGATGGTGAACAAGTTCCCGGCTGTCAGTTGAATACAATTGAAAAAATTGAAGTTGCCAGAACACTTGAAGCTTTGGGAGTGGATGTTATCGAAGCAGGATTTCCTGTTTCAAGCCCGGGAGATTTTAATTCGGTCGTCGAAATAGCCAAAGCAGTTAGTAATCCTATTATTTGTGCGCTTACCCGTGCTGTTGAAAAGGATATTGATGTTGCTGCCGAGGCTCTTAAATTTGCAAAAAGAGGGAGAATTCATACCGGAATTGGGACTTCTCCTTATCACATAAAATCAAAATTGAATTCGAATCCAGACGAGATACTTGATCGAGCTGTTCGTGCCGTAAAATATGCCAGGCGCTATGTCGAGGATGTTGAGTTTTATGCTGAAGATGCTGGTCGTTCGGATAATGAATATCTGGCTCGCGTAGTTGAAGCAGTTATCAAAGCTGGTGCTACAGTTATTAATATTCCTGATACAACAGGATATTGTCTTCCAAGTGAGTATGGTGCTAAAATAAAGTATCTGATGGAAAATGTTTCCAATATTCACAAAGCCATTTTATCAACTCATTGCCATAATGATTTAGGAATGGCTACCGCTAATTCTTTAAGCGGTGTTATGAATGGAGCTCGTCAGGTAGAGGTTACCATAAACGGAATTGGAGAACGGGCGGGAAATACTTCATTGGAAGAGGTGGTGATGGCCATTAAAACACATCATGCTTTGCCTTTCCATACAGATATTAAAACTCGTGAAATTTATGCTGCCAGTCGTTTGGTTTCGTCCTTAATGAATATGCCTGTTCAGGCAAATAAAGCCATTGTTGGAAGAAATGCATTTGCTCATTCATCAGGAATTCATCAGGATGGATTCTTGAAAAACAGAGAGAATTACGAAATTATCGATCCTGTTGATGTCGGGATTAAGGAATCCGCAATTGTTTTAACAGCAAGAAGCGGTCGTGCAGCATTAAATCATCACTTAAGTCAAATGGGTTATACATTAACTAAAGAACAGTTAGATGATGCCTATAATCGATTTTTAGTGGTCGCTGATCAGAAAAAGAATTTAAGTGAAAAGGACCTTTCCGAATTAATGGGCGATGCCGATGATTTACAAAAATCAGTAGAATTGGAATTGTTACAGGTCGTTTCAGGTAAATCGACTATTCCGATGGCAACAGTCCATTTGAAAATTAAAGGGGTGAGTTGTGCAGCAACAGCCGAAGGAAACGGACCTATTGATGCTTGTTTTAATGCGGTTAAAAAACTGATAGAGCAGGAATTTACTTTGGGCGAATTTCTTGTTCAGGCACTTACCCGGGGAAGTAATGATTTGGGAAAAGTTCACGTTCAGGTTGAACACAAAGGGCGGGTTTATTATGGATTTGCTGCAAATGTAGATATTATTACGGCTTCGGTAGAGGCGTTAGTTGATGCACTTTCTAAAATAGTATAAGACAGATTTATATAAAAATATTCAGAAACTATTTGAATTTGTTTTTAGAATTTTTTTTCGATGAAAGATGAAGCGTAACAAGGCAAATTTTATGCGAATAGTGGTTCTATTTTAAATAGAATTTAACGCAGTTAGGCTTTGTTTTTTCATAAAAAAAAACTGAAGGATAAATTTAAAACAGTTTCTCAAATACATAATCGTATTAAAAGAGTAATGATGGAACCAAAAACACTATTTGATAAAGTATGGGATGCTCACGTAATTGAGACAATTGATGGCGGTCCTAGTGTATTTTATATCGACAAACATTTAATTCACGAGGTAACTAGTCCGCAAGCATTTACTGGATTAGAGGCGAGAGGAATGAAGGTTTTCCGACCTGAAAATACCATTGCAACTCCCGATCATAACATTCCGACTGAAAATCAGCATTTAACCATTAAGGATGAATTGTCGAGAAAGCAAGTTGAGACTTTAACTGCTAACTGTGAGAAAAATAACATTACACTTTACGGTTTGGGACATCCTTACAACGGAATTGTTCATGTTGTGGGACCCGAACTGGGACATACCCAACCGGGAATGACTTTAGTTTGTGGTGATAGTCATACTTCAACACACGGTGCTTTTGGGGCTGTTGCTTTTGGTATTGGTACTTCAGAAGTGGAAATGGTGTTGGCAACGCAGTGTATTTTGCAGCCTAAACCTAAAAAAATGCTGATCACGATTGATGGTGAATTGCAAAAAGGCGTTACTGCAAAAGATCTTACTCTTTATGTGATTGCCCAGTTGGGAACAGGTGGAGCAACCGGATATTTTGTTGAATATGCAGGTTCTGCTGTTCGTGCTTTGAGTATGGAAGGGCGTATGACCGTTTGTAATATGAGTATTGAGATGGGGGCTCGTGGTGGAATGATTGCTCCGGACCAAACTACTTTTGATTATGTAGAAGGTCGTGAATTTGCACCAAAAGGGGAAGACTGGACCAAAGCACTTGCCAAATGGAAAGAATTGAAAACCGACGAAGGAGCTAAATTCGATAAGGAGTATGTATACAAAGCTTCAGATATTGAACCAATGTTGACTTATGGAACCAATCCTGGAATGGGAATTGGAATATCAGGAAGCATTCCATCAGAAAAAGATATAGATCCAACAGAATTGCCAACTTTCAAAAAGTCATTGGACTATATGGGATTCGGTTTGGGTGACAAATTGCTGGGAAAGAAAGTCGATTACGTTTTTGTGGGTAGCTGTACCAATGGTCGTATCGAAGATCTTCGAATGTTAGCCTCAGCCGTAAAAGGAAAGAAAAAAGCAGATTCAGTTACTGCATGGATTGTTCCTGGATCGAAGCAAGTTGAGAAACAAGCTATTGCAGAAGGCTTGGTTGAGATTTTAGAGGAAGCAGGATTTAAAATGCGTCAGCCTGGCTGTTCTGCATGTTTAGCCATGAACGATGATAAAATTCCAGCTGGAAAATATAGCGTTTCTACATCAAATAGAAATTTTGAAGGAAGACAGGGACCTGGAGCAAGAACAATGTTGGCCAGTCCGCTTACAGCAGCAGCAGCAGCAATAACCGGAGTTGTTACTGATCCAAGAGAATTGTTTTAATCAAAATACTAATTCCATTTTAGCTAAAAGCTAACAGCTAATAACTTAAAGCAAATAATTATGCCAATAGATAAATTTACCACATTGGAATCGAGATATGTACCGCTTCCTGTTGAAAATGTGGATACAGATCAAATTATTCCTGCCCGTTTCTTAAAGGCAACAAGTCGTGAAGGATTTGGCGAAAATCTTTTCCGTGATTGGAGATATACTCCTGATGGAAAAGAAAACCCGGATTTCGTTTTGAATAAATCAGAATATTCAGGTGAGATTTTGGTTGGAGGAAAGAATTTTGGAAGTGGTTCTTCAAGAGAACATGCAGCATGGGCAATTCACGATTACGGTTTTAAAGTTGTGGTGAGTAGTTTCTTTGCTGATATTTTCCAAAATAATGCATTAAATAACGGAGTACTTCCTGTAATTGTTTCTCCTGAATTTTTAGCGAATATATTCGATGCTGTAGAGAAAAATAAGGAGCAAAAAATCGTAGTTGATTTGGAGAAACAAAGCATCAGTTTGAATGGAAAAAGCGAAAGTTTTGTAATTAATCCTTACAAGAAAAATTGTTTACTGAATGGATTCGATGATATCGATTTCCTTCTCGCAAGAAAAGAAAAGATAGAGGCTTTTGAAGCTAATAACTAATAGAACATGCAAAGATGAACGAACTGCGTAGCTTAGAAATAATGGACACCACTCTTCGGGATGGGGAACAAACTTCTGGGGTAAGCTTTAATGCCGAGGAAAAGTTAGGAGTTGCAAAATTATTGCTGCAATCCCTAAAAGTAGATCGGATAGAAGTAGCCTCAGCCAGAGTATCTGAAGGAGAATTTCAAGCAGTAAAGCGAATTACAAAGTGGGCAGAAGAAAACGATTGTCTGGACAAAATTGAAGTCTTGGGTTTTGTTGATGGAACTGCCTCTCTTGATTGGATTCACGCAAGTGGAGCCCG
>JAQBBZ010000388.1:0-4511 GCA_032125735.1 Labilibaculum sp. | reverse complement strand
GTTTCCAATCTGGCCTTGTAGGTAGTCATGGTTCTTAGCTTCGAAAGCACGGACACCATCCCAACATGCCCACTGAGTATCAGTGTCAATATTCATTTTAACAACTCCATAAGATATTGCTTCGCGAATCTCTTCAACACTTGAACCTGATCCACCATGGAAAACGAAATCAACTGTATTTTTTGCTACGCCATATTTCTCAGAAATAAACGACTGAGAATTCAATAAAATTTTTGGAGTCAAAACTACATTCCCTGGTTTATACACACCATGAACGTTACCAAAAGAAGCGGCAATTGTAAAATTAGATGAAACTTTTAACAAAGTTTCATAAGCTAAAGCAACATCTGCAGGTTGTGTATACAATAATGAGTTATCCATATCTGAATTATCAACACCATCTTCTTCTCCACCAGTGCAACCTAACTCAATTTCGATAGTCATGCCCATCTTATCCATACGCTTTAAATATTTAGCACAAGTACCGATATTTTCGTCTAAAGGCTCTTCAGATAAATCAAGCATGTGTGAGCTAAACAACGGTTTTCCTGTTTGTGCGAAAAAGACCTCTCCTGCATCCAATAAACCATCGATCCAAGGAAGTAATTTTTTAGCTGCATGATCAGTATGCAAAATAACTGGAATACCATAATGTTCTGCTACAGCATGAACGTATTTAGCACCAGCAACTGCACCAATAATAGCGGCACCTTGTCCTTCAGCTGCAATTCCTTTTCCAACGAAAAATGAAGCACCACCATTTGAGAACTGAATAATGATTGGTGAATTAACTTCACGTGCAGCCTCAAGAGCAGCATTAATTGAGTTAGTACCAGTAACATTTACAGCAGGAATAGCAAATCCTTCTTCTTTAGCAATTTGAAATAATTTTTGCACGTCGTTACCAGTTACAACACCTGGCTTAACTACATCTAATACTCGTTTCATAATAATATATTTTTATCGGATAGTTCTAAATAAAATCGGCTGGAAAGTCAATTTGTGTACGAAGTTAAAAAGAAATTATAGATTTCGCACTGTTTTGGATATAAGAAAATTACGCAAACGAATGCGATTTAAAAAGGATATCCAATTCCAATATTAAAGGTTAATTGACTTAATTTAAATGGACGATGAGCAATAATCCATCTTTCGCCAGATTCTAAAGAAGGATCATGCAACTTCAAGCCCAAATCAATACGGAAAAGAATAAATTTCAAATCTATCCGAGTTCCATAACCTGTTCCCAAAGCAATTTCTTTATAAAATCTATCAAATTTAAAATCAGCACCTTCACGATCATCTTTCTTAGAAATCGCCCAAATATTACCAGCATCTACAAATAGGGCACCTTCTAATGCCCAGAATAACTTGAAACGGTATTCCAAATTTGCTTCCAATTTAAAATCTGCTGAATTATTTGGATAGATTGCCTCATCTTCAGAGGAATATGATCCTGGTCCTAAAGAACGTACTTGCCATGCTCTAATACCATTAGCTCCACCTGAGAAATAACTTTTTTCGAATGGCAATACTTCCAAGTTCCCATAAGGCAAACCTGCCCCAACAAAAGCCCTGTACACCATGGTGTTGGCTTTATTAATATGATGACTAAATCGATATTCAATATCAGCTTTTAAGTATTGAGCAAAGCGAATTCCAAGGAAATCATAATAGGTGCCTTCCACATTTCCTTCATCATCAAAATCAGTTTTTTTAGTTCGTCCAATTAACTTATTCAATCCATTAAGACTATTTCCTGCAGACTCGAAATTAAATCTGATGTAATTATAATCTCCAGGTCTGTTAACATTCTGATCATTATAGGTCAATGAATATCTACTGGTTGCAACTACGTGATCAGTAAATGAATTTTTAATGTATAAATTATTTATTGATTCCAGAAAATTGGCACTTAAGTTTTTAACATCAACAAAATTCAACTCCACCAAATTAAGCGTGTGATTTAGGTATTTTGAAGACTTCCAAACGTAACCAAAACTGGCATCAGCAATTATACGGGTGTAATCAGGTCTTTTTTGAAAATTATAAGACATCGAAAACACGGTTTTAGGATTATAAGATTTCCTGAATTCCTCAGCATTTAATAGAGGCAGTAAAAATTTAGGAATACTTAATTTTGATTCAACACCATACTCACTAGAACTAAAATCGGTTTGTTCATTCGATTTTAAAGTTTCTTTTGCCGTTGAAAATTGCAGATCTAAAATTTCAGCTCCTCCAAATAAATTCTTGTGCTGGTAATTCAAATTTCCTGCAAAACCAATATTCCCAGAAGAATTAGTCCCTTCAAATTCCACGGAATAAGACTGTCGATTATGAGGTGTTAATTGGATAATGCAATTTAAACTTCCAAACTCTTCATTAGGATTCGAATTCTCTTCAAATTTCACATTCACAAACTTGAATTGATTCAAGGATTGCAAACGGCTATATGTTTGTTCTACTGATTTTAAATTGTAGAGCTGATCTTGGCGAATTAATATCGATGATACAATTACATCGGGCTTAATTTTAACCTTATTTTTATAGATAAAATTAACTCCCCCGTACTGAATCGTATCCAGATCCTTTAAATACTCCTGATCATCCATCATCATTAATTTAGGATCGTATTCGGTAAATATAGATACTTTATTGATTCGATATTTTTTTATGGAATTACTATCAATTGGAGTTTTAATACCTACAAAAACATCCATTTGATTGTCGTTCTTAGTGCTATCCATAATGAAATGAATATACTCTCTGGAAAAATTAAAATACCCTTGATTTTTAAGTGATTTCGCAATCCTTATTCTTTCAGCATTCAAGATATCTGAATCCACTTTTTCCCCTAATTTCACCTCCGAATTACTTTTATCAGAAACAAGATATTGACGAATAAGAGTTGAATCAGACAACTCCCCCCTCTCTTGAAATGGAGATAGAAAATTATACGGAAGTTCATTTATCTCTCGATAAACTTTCCTATAGCGATAAGGTTCTTTGGCTTTTACAAAGTAGTAAACTTTGGCTTTTTTATTTTTTAAAAATACAGAATCTCGAACTTCAGCATTAAAATACCCCTTTTTCTGCAAATATATCTCTAATTGTCGTAAAGAACGCTTGGTTTGAAAATCCTCATAAATAATAGGTTCTTCTCCAATTCTTCTCAACCATTTATTAAATCCTTTTTCCTTATCCTTACCGGATAAATTGTACAAGCCCAAATGGAATTTCCAGACTCCAAGAATCTTTAAATTCGGTTTTTGCTTTACATTATGCTTCAATTCACTAAACGCGATAGACTTGTCGTCTGTTTTTACAACAACCTTATTTAATAGATATTGACCTTCACCAACATATTTTGTGGTAGAACAAGCTCCTAAACCCAGAAGCAAGCTTGCCAAAAAAAATAAAATAGGGAAATTATAACTACTTTTGTATTTCTCGTAAGATTTCAAGTATAATAAAAGTATTATTGATTTAAAACTCGACAAAGATACTTAACTTCAGTGATATATTCTTGGCTTTATTAGCCTTTTAAATGATAAAAAATCAAAATAAACAGCGTGCTATCCAAAAACCAAATCAAACTGATAACCAGCCTTCAACAGAAAAAATACAGAGATCAGCATCAGCTTTTCGTAGCAGAAGGAAATAAGTTAGTCTCTGATCTAATAAAGTCAAAAACAGAAGTTGAATTTCTTATCTACACCAATGAATGGAAAGAAGACTATTCAATATCCAGTAAAACAAAAATCAGTAATCGAATTGAAACTGATGAAAATCAAATAAAAAAAATCAGTTCATTAAAAACTCCTACAACTGTTATCGGAGTCTTTAAAATCCAATCGAAGACTGAAGGCGAAAACATCATTCAAAATTCACTATCGCTAGTTCTTGATGACGTTCAGGATCCAGGTAATTTAGGCACTATTATCCGAATTGCTGACTGGTTCGGAATCAAACACATATTTTGTTCTCGCAACACCGTTGATCTTTATAACTCAAAAGTTATTCAAGCTACAATGGGTGCAATATCAAGCGTAAATGTTATTTATACTGATCTTGAAGAACTAATTCTAAAATACAGAACTCCCACTTTTCCCATTTACGGAACCTTTCTTGAAGGGGAAATCATCTACAATTGCGAACTTCAGAAAAATGGTTTTATCATTATGGGAAATGAGGGAAAAGGAGTTTCTAAAAACATACAAAAGCTAGTCACAAACAAGCTGTATATTCCGGATTTCCCAAATGGTGAGGCAGTATCCGAATCTCTAAATGTATCGGTTGCTACCTCAATTATTTGTTCTGAATTCAGAAGAAAAGAATTTTAATTATTTATCTGTATTTATATAACGATCGAATGCTTCTGCACATTGCTCACCATCCATCGCTGCAGACACAATTCCTCCAGCATAACCAGCACCTTCGCCACAAGGAAATAATCCTTCAATTCGAATGTGTTGAAAACTTTCTCTTTCTCTTGGAATTCGGACTGG
>JAQBBZ010000387.1:0-6388 GCA_032125735.1 Labilibaculum sp. | reverse complement strand
TTATCAGCATTATAAGCTCCTAAAACCGTTCTCTTTTCACCGACTAACCGAATGTATTCACGATAGGAACCTGATTGAGGTAAAATTTCTGTTTCAATTACTTTGTCATCTGCCCATTCTTCAAATAGCTGAATTAGAGCGATTTTTATTTCTTCTTTCAAATCGTATGTATTTTGGTTGCCTATAGCGTTTTCTTCGGTATACAAATCTACAAAAAGATCTTTTAAGGACTGGTATGTGCTTCCCGCTCAATCTTACAAAAGATAACCTTTAAAACTCATTTTAGTGCAAGAAAATATAGCACAACAGAACTTCCACCAATAAGGAAGGAAGCATATTCAACACTTTTATTTTCTTTATTTCAAGAATACTTATCCCTAATCCTATGATTAAAACGCCACCAACACCAGCAATTTCGGTAATTATTACCTCAGGAATTACACCTCCAAACAAAGCGGCCAATAAGGTTAATCCTCCTTGGTATATCAGTAAAGGAATTACCGAGAATAGAACTCCAACTCCCATTACCGCCGCTAATGCAACTGCCGAGAATCCATCCATCATCGATTTGGTTAACAGCAGAGTGGGTTCATTTCCCATTCCCTCTTCCATACTTCCCAATATCGTCATAGCACCTAAGCAGAACAACATGAATGAGGTAACAAAGCCTGTCGAAAATTTATCATCCTTACTTCCAATTTTCTTTTTCAATAAGTCGCTCAAATTTTCAACCCGCTCCTCTAAACGTAAAAACTCTCCGATTAGCGCACCTACAACTAAGCTAAATACCATCAGTAATAGCTCGTTGGACTTTAAAGCCATACTTACGCCAAGGTACAAGGTGAAAATTCCAATGGCTTGAAAAACAATTTTAAACATTCGCTCAGGAATCCTGGTCCGAAATAAAAGGCCTAAACTTCCGCCTATCAAAATGGCAACTACATTTACCAGAGTTCCGATCATAAAATGAATTTATTTTTGAAAAACTAAATTTAATAGAAAATCAGTAAAGTCAATGATTTGAAACAAAAAAGCTTTTGATTCCTGATTCATTAGCAAGTTTAGGACGTCCAAATATGACGAATCACATCTTTCAGAAAACAGATAATCATTATCTTGCAGCATCTACAAAACACTAAAAAGAAATAAAATACTATGAAACGTCCATGCCAAAGTAATTTTGACCCACAGTGAGATGATTATTCCCAGCATGGTAAGTTCCATATAGCAACTAAAAAACAAATTATAATCATATGAAAAAGATTTTTGTATTTACCCTTATGCTAATTGGCATCTCCTTTTCATCAAAGGCTCAATATGCTGATTATTTTACAAGCGCTACTATGCGTCTGGACTACAATCATGTGGGGAATTCGGGCGAAGAACACTTCGCCTTCGACCAAATGGTAAATGATGGTGAATGGGCTGGCAGTAAATCTGTTTTAATCGACGACCTGAATTTAGGAAAGTATTTTTTCGAAGTTAAAGATCCACAAAGCGGAACGGTACTTTACTCCCGCGGATTTGCGAGCATTTACGGAGAATGGGAAACTACTCCGGAGGCAAAAACTGAATGGGGAAGCTTTCATGAATCGCTTCGTTTTCCCTGGCCAAAACAGGAGGTAAATGTTACTATTTCGAAACGAAATATCAACAATGGATTCGATCCTGTATGGACTTATAAAGTGAACCCTAAACATCACCGTGCATTTTCGAGCCCGGTAAAAAATCACTACAATACCATTGATATTGTAGTGAATGGAAAACCTGAAACACAGGTTGACATTGTTATTTTGGGAGAAGGATACGCCAAAGGAGATATGGGAAAATTCAGGAAGGATGCACAGCGCTTTGCTGAAGTTCTTTTAAATACAGAGCCATATGCTTCTTTTAAAGATAAATTTTCGATCAGAGCGGTAGAAACTCCATCTCCTGATTCGGGCGTGAACCATCCTCATCAGGATATTCATACCCGTTCGGCACTTTCTGTTACCTACGGAGCGTTTGATTCGGAACGCTACGCGCTCGGTTACGACAATAAAACAATTCGCAATGCGGCAGCTGCAGTACCTTACGAATTCACTGCTATTTTAATGAACGACTCCATTTATGGTGGCGGCGGTATCTACAATTTATACATCACTGCTGCGGTTGACAATGCATTTCAGGAATATTTGTTTGTTCACGAATTCGGACACCATTTTGCTGATTTGGCTGATGAGTACTACACTTCGGCAACGGCATATGAAATGGATGCCAAACATTTGGAACCATGGGAACTAAACGTAACGGCTAATGCAAATCCTGAAACCATTAAATGGAAGGATATTATAACACCCGGCACTCCAATCCCAACTCCTTGGGAAAAAGAAAAATACGATGAGAACAGCATTGCCGTTCAGAAAAAGCGTGTAGAGCTGAGAAAAGCAAAAGTGAATGAAAAAGTGATGGAAGAGTTCTTTATCAAGAAAAGAGCGTGGGATGATGAATTGTTAGCAAACATGGAATATAGTGGTAAGGTAGGTGCTTTCGAAGGAGCTCAATACAAATCGGAAGGTTTGTACCGGAGTGCTGCGAATTGTATCATGTTTACCCGTCACGATCAATTCTGTCCTGCCTGCCAACGGGCAATCAAGCTGGTTATCGATCAGAACACGAAGTAAAATGAAACCTAGATAAACTAAAAAGCGATTCAAATTAAATTTGAATCGCTTTTTTAATGTGCCCAGGAAAAGATTCGAACTTTCACAACCATACGGCCACCAGCCCCTCAAGCTGGCGCGTCTACCAATTTCGCCACCTGGGCAATGGCTAGCAAAATTAACAAAAAAGATGCAAATGCAAAACGAAATCAAACATTCATCCAATTTATAAATAAAATTGAACAGGCTTTGTAATTCACCTTTGGAGATGAATTTCATTTTCTATCTTTGCAGAATATTAGAAATAGCACATGACAGAAAATAAAAAAGACTACTCCTATTTAGATAAATTAGCAGTTCAACCTGAAAAATGGAATGAATTAGACAAAAATGAATTTCAAGTGATGACATTTAGAACTTGTTTTCTCTATGGTGAGAGTCAAAACAAAAAGATGATTCCTGTTCTATTTCAAATGTACGATCATCTTCAGTCAAGCACCAGTAGCGTAGAAAGAATTAAGATGCTAACTGCTTTAAGTGCTTACATGCGAAAAAATGAACCAAAAGCAATCATGGGTTTGTTTCCTTTCATTCAAGTTGAAGAGGAAGGCGATGTAATCAGAACAGCAAGTCAATTTTTCGTGAACCTATCTGTTATGTCCAATAAAGAATTTAGTTCCGGAGCCAAAATTTTAATTGAATTAGTAAGGGATGCTCCATTGGATCACAATGCAGCATATATTCTACTTGGCCTTTTGGATATCAACAATGAAAAAATTGATAAGTTGATTTCTCCACTAAAATCAGTAATCGGTAACGAGGTAATAAGTATTTTACAAGACAACGGCGTTAGTTTATAAAAGCTTCAAACGAAACACCTAGCAAAAGCTGTAATCTAAATATGTTCATTTTGCATTTTTTAACATCCTAATTACATCGCGCAAGACATATTTTCCATAGATTTGTGTTATTAATCATTACATTCAATTAACTATTACACACAGCGAATATTCTTATTTATGAAAAAAATTGCACGATTATCGTTCCTTCTTTTTTGCACGATCCTATTTAATTCTTTAAGCTCGATGGCACAAAGTAATTTAGACGAGGCCTTACAAAAAGCAAAAACTGAAAACAAAACCGTATTTGTTAACTTCTCAGGATCGGACTGGTGCAGATCATGCATTCTGCTTAAGAAAACAATTCTAAACACAGAGGAATTCAAGAAATTTGCCAATGAAAAATTGGTGATTCTTGATGTTGATTTCCCAAGATTAAAAAAGAATAAATTATCGGAGGAACAAACCGCAATTAACGAAGCATTAGCTGCTAAGTATAATAAGAACGGTCAATTCCCAACCATACTTCTTCTGGATTCGAATGCTAAAGTACTGGGGAAAACAGGCTACAAAAATATATCTCCAAAAGAATATGTGGCTCACATCCAGTCCCTTCTCACAAAATAATACATGAAGCAACTAGGGATTTTACTAATTCTGATAACAGGATCCTTGTTTTCAGCTTCTGCTCAAAATAATAAATCGTATACCGAAGTATTATTAATAATGGGATCTCGTTTTGAAATTACGGCTGTAGGAAACGATGAAAACCAAGCCAAACTGGCAATAAGCACTGGAATTGAAGAAATTAAGCGAATTGAACGTTTAATCTCATCATGGGATCCAAATTCACAAACCAGTAAAATAATTGCCAATGCGGGAATCAAGCCCGCAGTGGTTGATCAGGAGCTTTTTAATCTGATCCGACGGTCGATTAAAATCTCTAATCTTACACACGGAGCTTTTGATATCAGTTATGCCTCAATGGACAAAATCTGGAAATTTGACGGCAGCATGAAAAGTATGCCCGATTCGTTAACTGTTGCCTCTTCAGTATCAAAAATAAATTATAAAAACATTATTCTTGATGAAGAAAAACACAGTGTATTTCTGAAAGAGTCTGGAATGAAAATAGGCTTTGGAGCCATAGGAAAAGGATACGCTGCGAACAAGGCTCTTGAATTGATGGCTAAAATGAATCTCGATGGAGCACTTGTAAATGCATCAGGAGATTTAATAAGCTGGGGGAAAGACGAAGGCGGTAAAGATTGGAAAATTGGCATATCAAATCCGAAAAATAAAGAGCAAATCTATTCCTGGTTAAGCATCGGAGAAACAGCAGTTGTTACATCCGGAAACTATGAGAAATTTGTAGAATTTAACGGTATAAAATATAGTCATATTATCGATCCCCGCACAGGGTATCCTGTAAAAGGATTAAGTAGTGTAACGGTAATTTGTCCAAATGCAGAACTGGCTGATGCCTTGGCAACTTCGGTTTTTGTTTTGGGAAAAGACAAGGGACTCGAATTAATCAATCATTTAAATGGTATAGAATGCATTTTAGTTACTGATGATCAGGAATTGATCACTTCAAACAATCTAAAACTGGAATATCATGACACAAACAAAAAAAATAAACATCAAATACAAATTGGAGAAACCAATGAAAAACAAAAGGAAAATTAACTTACTCATCATAGGTTTATTTGCAATTGTTGCAATGAACAGCTGTGTTTCTGTTGCAGCTTATCAAAAAACCTATTTAAATGATAACGAAATGGCACTACAGACCAAAAAACTTGAAGTTTACGAATCTAATTTCGAGGCTTATCGCGAAGGCGCGGCAGGTGCTAACGGAGGAAAATCAGGAGGAGGATGCGGATGCAACTAAAAACTATTCTTTCCCTACTATTGCTATTGGCGGTTACATTTGCAGCAAATGCCCAAACCGATAAAAATAGCATCGACGACAAACAAGAAGACAGTCGTAAAAAAATAAAATCATCGGAAGATTACCAAGAGACCGAAGTGAATTTCATGCTTAACTATTACGAGCAAGATGGCGATCATTCTCCGGTAACCGGTGGACAAGGAACTGAAAAGTTAACCAATGTTGCTCCAAGTTTCGTCGTACACATTCCTGTTGATTCCTTATCAAGTTTAGATTTAAACTTTGGAATCGATATCTATTCTTCGGCTTCAACCGATAATATCGATTACCTGCAAACACACAAAACATCAGCGTCGAGCATGGATGCCCGAGCTCACATTAATGCATCCTATTCTCATACTTTAGCCAATTCGGGTAATGCATACAGCGTTCTTGCCGGATTTTCACAAGAATTCGATGTTAGTTCTTATCATGCAGGTGGCTCCTACACTCTCAATTCGAAAGATCAGAACAGATCTCTTACCATTGATGGATTATACATGAGCGATACGTGGAAATTGCTTTATCCAGTTGAAATAAGAGGTACTTCAAAGGCGAATCTTAAAGATGATGTTCGTACCACTCTTAAATTTGGCTTATCGTATTCGCAGGTTATTAATAAGCGTTCGCAAGCCTTATTTTCGGCCGAAGTGGTATCACAAAGCGGACTGTTATCCACTCCTTTTCATCGCGTATTTTTTGATGATACGCCCAATTATCCAAACACTTTAACTGAGCTGCGTCAATACAGCAATGTTGAAAAGCTTGACAATAGTCGAATCAAAATACCTATCTCAATGCGTTGGAACTACTATTTAAGCGATTTTATTCGATTAAAAACATTCTATCGTTATTATTCCGATAGTTGGGGGATTTCAGCCCACACAGCAAGTGTAGAACTTCCAATGATGATAAGTCCATCATTTATCATTTCGCCATTTGCAAGGTACCACACACAAACTGCAGCTGATGAT
>JAQBBZ010000386.1:0-38419 GCA_032125735.1 Labilibaculum sp. | reverse complement strand
CCCACCGCGCTCTTACTGTGAAACTATTTGTCAATGATGGGATTCCACCCATTGATTTCTGTAATCGCATCGCTCCAGCGAGTGCAATCATGGCGTTGTTGTTGTTGTTGAAAAAAGAGAAGCTAAAATAAACAAAAGATTAAGTTTTGTATTCAGTAATAGATAAGATAATAACAAATTTCAGATGAATCGTCTAAAAGTACAAATATCAGTTATACCATGCTATTGGCTTGTAGTAGCTTTATCAAGCTTACTATTTTGTGCGAATCTAACTGCACTCCTTGCGAATCGAATGATATTTTATTTCAAGTGGCTATTCGCACCATGCTAAAATCCATATATTTAGTAGTACTTATCATTGTTTTTTGTTTCATGGCAGTCGTGTTTAATCATTTATATTTAATCGTTAATGTATTAAATAAAGATGTTAATCTGTAAAAAAGTATACTTTGGACTAAGTATCTCAATTCAGTTTGGAGTTGGTTAAGTATTGGCTTTAATTCCTTTTTACTCATTTGGTGATTTTAAGCTAACAAATCCTCTATTTAAAGAAAAAAGGCAATAAAAAAATCCGGTAGAATATGAACATTCCCCGGATTGTATTTGAAAATTAAATTATAAATTAGGATTTACTCTCTGATTTGACCATTTCCGGTTATTATCCATTTATAAGAGCATAATTCTTCCAGCCCCATAGGTCCTCGAGCATGTAATTTTTGTGTGCTTATGCCAATTTCGGCTCCTAAACCAAATTGTGCACCATCAGTAAACGCAGTTGAAGTATTAGAATAGATTGCTGCAGCATCAACCACTGAGTAAAAGTCACTTATGGTTTTTGAATTCTCGCTTATTATCGCCTCGCTATGCTTCGAACTGTACCGATAAATATGGTCTGTTGCCTCTTGAAAATTACTCGCAGTTTTAATCGACATTTTGTGACTCAAGAACTCATTTCCAAAGGAAGACTCATCGGCTAATTTAAGAAGAGTCTTTGGATAGGTATCTTTAATGGCATCATAAGCTTCTTGATCAGCAAATATTTCAACGTTTTTATCCTGTAGTTTATTTACAAGTATTGATAAATCAGAAAGTCGGTCTTTGTGTATAATCAGGCAGTCCAGTGCATTACACACACTTACTCTGCGAGTTTTGGCATTAAAAACAATATGTGTTCCTTTTTCCAAATCACCATCCTTATCAAAATAAGTATGCACAATGCCGGCTCCAGTTTCAATTACCGGAATTTTTGAATTTTGTCGTACAGAGTTAATGAGATTTTGGGAACCTCTAGGTATTAAAACATCCACAAAACCTATTGCATTCATTAATTCAGTGGCTGCCTCCCTGGCCGATGGTAGTAATTGAATAATGTCAGGATTAATCTCATTTTTGATCAGAGTCTTCTTTATTAACTCGACCAAAACCTGATTCGAATTTTCTGCATCGCTACCACCTTTTAAAACACAGGCATTGCCAGATTTAAAGCAAAGGGCAAATACATCCAACGTAACATTTGGCCGTGCCTCATAAATAACGCCAACAGTACCTAGTGGAACACTTACTTTTTTAATTAGTAAACCATTTTCAAGTGTTTTTTCAGAGAGGACTTTTCCTAAAGGAGAGTTGAGCTTAATTGTATTTTCAATATCCTCAGCGATTCCAAATATTCGTTCATCATTTAATAATAAGCGATCATATTTTGGATCGTATTCAGACATTAAGTCTAGATCTCTTTTATTAGCTTCAATAATCTGTTTAGTAGCCTTTCTAAGACACTTTGCGAGATCTTCTAATACATTATTTATCGTTTCAGAACTTAGTAAACACAAGGTTCTGGAGGCTTCTTTGACTTTTTGCAGTTGTTCTGTACAATTCATATTTTCAATGATTATGAGATTAAATCAAGTACTGTATGTAAGTTAATTCTTATTTTTCAGATCGATACGATTGAAATTTGTCGACAGTTTTCCTTAGTAAAGAAAAAGGTAATCGTAATGAACCAGCGGTTTTGCACCCGTTTTTCCAATATAACTTTCTGCCTTACTTTTATTATATTGTGTTTTTCCAAGTCCGATTACTTTTCCTGATGAGCCAACTATTTTAATAATATCACCTTTCTCAAAATCTCCAATTATATTCAAGATACCAATAGGCAATAGACTTGTTGCTTCTTTCGAGCACAAGGCTTCTTCTGCACCTTTATTAATAACCAATTTGGCTTTTTCGAAACCATCCGATCCTGCCAGCCATTGTTTTACTGTTGATGCTTTCTTACTCGCACTAAAGCTGGTGTGATTTACATTATCAGGAGAATTGACTAGTTCCAGAACTATATTGTCAATTCCTCCATTAGCAATATGTACTGGTATTCCAGATTTGGCAACCCTTCCAGCAATACTGCATTTTGTTAGCATTCCGCCTCTTCCAAAATTAGATTTTTGTGTCGTGATGTATTGTTTTAGTCGGTTAATGTCACCATTTACAGTTTGTACTAAAGTGGACTTGGAATCATTAGGGTTTCCGGTGTAAATTCCATTGATGTTACTCAATAAATAAAGTGCTTCAACATCCATCATAGATGCAATTAAACCTGATAATTCATCATTATCTGTAAACATTAAGGCCGTAACCGATACAGCATCATTTTCATTAATAATTGGTAGAATTCCATTGTTCAAAAGCGAACTCAAACAGTTTTTCATGTTTAAATAGTGTTCTCTTGTTCTAAAATCTTGTTTTGTGACAAGAACTTGTGCACAGTCTATCTTAAACTCATTAAGAAAGGATGAATATACATTCAGGAGCTCTACCTGACCAACAGAAGACCATACCTGTCTTGCAGATACAGTATCAATTTTTTCTGGTAGTTTCACTTTGCTTTTTCCAGCAGCAACAGCGCCCGATGATACCAGGATACATTGTATTCCTTGGTTTCGTAGCGAGGATATTTGATAAACGATATTTTTTATTCTGGATGTATTTAATTCTCCGTTCTCCTTTGTAAGAACGTTGGAGCCGATTTTAATGCAAATTCGTTTCATATTATATATAGGTATAACAATTTAAAGTACAAGAATAGAATTCTGTGCTTAAATTGGAATGTGTAATGTAGTATGTGCCCATTCATTGAATAATGAAAGGCAAAAAGAAATGATTACTTCTAGATGCTAATTGAGAAATACCCAACGGGATGCGTGGGGAAATGATAAGTGAGGGTAGGACACAATAATTCAGAAGCAAAGAGTGAAATTACTGCTTCTGTTTGTAAACTTTTTTGGATAAGAAAATTCATGCCTTTCATTTCGATAACGCTTGATAATTACAAATCCCCCTTGTTTTATTAAATCAAATATAGGAATTTTTTCACAAGGTGCATCCTTACGTATTGATATCTTGTGTGTTGGAAATCGTGTGGAAAGGTTTGCGTAAATAAATATTATCAAATAATAAGCGGGTATACGTATATGCTAAGTGCTACTTAATCAGTCGTTAATACTGGCTGTTTAGATGTGTTCAAGCATTATTAAGAAATTTTCCAAATAATTAGATTTTTTCTGGATTAATTGGCTTTTCAATTTTATACCTTTGTTATTGATATAAAAAAATAACTATGACTGTGCATACAAATCCATTACTAAACGAATTTACGACACCATACGAATCAGCTCCTTTCGAAATAATTGAGCTGAAGCACTATCTTCCTGCTTTTACCGAGAGTATTGAATTAGCGAGAAAGGAAATAGATCAAATTGCTGATAATATAGATCAACCAAGTTTTGCAAATACGATTGAAGCTTTAGAGTATTCCGGGCATAAATTAGATCGGGTATCTTCCATTTTCTTCAATTTGAATCATGCCAATACAAATGATGAAATGCAGGCATTGGCTAGGGACGTTTCGCCTATGCTAACAGAGTTCTCAAATGATATCATCATGAATGAAAAACTATTCTCTCGCGTAAAGGAAGTTTATCATCAAAAAGGGGAATTGAAATTGACTGTAGAACAGGAAAAATTGCTGACCGATCGTTATAAATCCTTTGTGAGGTCTGGTGCGAATTTGGAAAAAGAGAAAAAAGATCAGATTAGAGAAATATCTAAAGAACTTTCTAAGTTAACCTTGCAGTTTGGCGAGAATGTATTGGCGGCAACAAATGATTTTGAGCTATATATTACTGATGAAAAAGACTTGTCTGGTCTTCCCGATGGTATTATTGAGGCTGCAAGAGCCGTTGCAAAGGAGAATAATAAGGAAGGATGGGGATTTACTCTTCATTTTCCTAGTTATGTTCCTTTTATGCAATATTCTGATAATCGTGAATTACGTGAGAAAATGTTTAAAGCATATACTTCTCGCTGTTTTAAAGACAAATACGATAACCAGGAGACTCTCAAACGCATTGTCGAACTGCGTTTGAAGAAAGTTCAACTGTTTGGATACAATTCTTATGCAGATTTTGTTTTAGAAGAAAGAATGGCAAAAAAATCCAGTAAGGTTCTTGATTTCCTTACTGAATTATTAGATGCTTCAATGCCAAAGGCCAAAGAAGAATTTCAAGAATTGTATGACTACGCAAAAAGCTTAGGTGCTGATTTTAAATTAGAACGATGGGATTGGTCTTATTATGCTGAAAAATTGAAAACAGAAAAATTTGATGTTAATGATGAAATTACCCGACCATATTTTGAATTAGAACGAGTAAAAAAAGGTATTTTCTCATTGGCAACACGTCTTTATGGAATTGAATTTAAAATAAATCCTGCTCTTTCAAAATATCACAAAGAGGTTGATGTGTACGAAGTTATTGATGCTAAAGGAGAATTTCTATCCTTATTATATACTGATTTTCATCCTCGTAGTTCAAAACAAGGTGGTGCTTGGATGACATCATTCATGGATCAGTATTGTAAAAATGGTACAGATCATCGTCCGCATATTTCTATTGTATGCAATTTCACAAAGCCTAGCGAAACAAAGCCATCTTTGCTTACTTTTAATGAGGTGACAACATTTTTACATGAGTTTGGTCACGCTTTGCACGGAATGTTATCTAAATGTACATATAGCAGTCTTTCAGGCACAAGCGTATACCGCGATTTTGTAGAATTACCATCTCAATTCATGGAAAATTTTGCCACTCAAAAAGAATGGCTTGATGATGTGGCTGAACACTATAAAACAGGAGAAAAGATCCCATCAGAAATTGTGCAGAAGATTATTGATAGTGAGAATTTCTTAAGTGGTTATTCTTTTGTGCGTCAGATTAGTTTTGGACTAAATGATATGGCATGGCATAGCATTACAAAGCCCGTAACCGATGAAGTTTCTGTCTTTGAGGATAAAGCTATGTCATCAACGGAATTGTTCGATAGGGTTGATACAAGCTGTATGAGTACTTCCTTTTCGCATATTTTCGCGGGAGGTTATGGTGCGGGCTATTATGGATACAAATGGGCTGAGGTATTAGATGCAGATGCTTTTGATGCTTTTAAAAGTGCAGGTATATTCAATAACGAAATTGCAAATTCATTTCGGGAAAATATCCTTGAAAAAGGAGGAAGTGATTATCCGATGAACCTTTACCTTAAATTTAGAGGCAAAGAACCTTCTATCGAACCGCTTTTAAAGAGAAGTGGCTTGAAATAGGCATTTGAAAATATCATATCAGAGCTACTCATTAAATGAGTAGCTCTTTTTTTTTTGCGCATAATCACCTTGGTAATCATAAGCGTTACTCTTCGATTAGATAAAGGAATGTTTTAGCTACGTCTAAATCAGATGAAATGAGAACAAGTACTTTTTCATAAGTTAAAAATTGACGTTTATTTTTCATGATTTGGATAAACATGTTTAAAAAAACATGATGAAAATATGTTAGTTCCTGATTTTCAGACAAATGTTTTGCTGATAAAATTGATGAATTTTCTTGTATTTACACGAAGCGAATCTATTTTTGTCGGCGAATTTCACACACTTAAACTAACAATTAAAAAATGGCTTTTATTACTAAAGAAAAGTTCTTGTCAAACGAATGGATTAGCGCTTATTTATACCTCATTATTGGTAGTATTATTTTTGCAGTCTCCGACATTCTATTTGTAGTTCCTTACAAGTTGGCTCCAGGTGGGGTTTATGGTATTGCAACTGTCTTAAACACAATGTTTAACTGGAAGATTAGTTACTGTACTTTTGCAATGGAGATTCCATTGGTTATTTTAGGCACGATTATTCTTGGTCCTAGGTTCGGGATTAAAACAATTGTAAGTATCTCTACCATTCTCTTAACTGTTTGGATCATGGAGACATATATATCTCCAGATTACGCCAAGGTGATTGCAGATCCAATGTTGAATACAATTGTCGCAGGTGTATTTTACGGGATCTCTATTGGATTTATTTTTAAATCGCGTGCAACTTCTGGCGGTTCTGATATTATTGCAATGATTTTAGCAAAATATATGAAGCTGTCATTGGGTAAATTAGTAATGATTGTTGATAGTATTATTGTTCTGTTCACACTCGTTCAACCAAGTGAAACGGGAGCTATTGGATGGGAATTTGCAATTTACTCATTAATCATTATCTACATAGAGGGTAAGATTATTGATATGGTTGTAAGTGGAGCAAATTATCACAAAACAGTTATGGTCGTTTCTGATCAATACGAGTCAATTTCTTCGAAAATTAAAAATGATTTGAAGCGTGGTGCAACTATTTTTACAGGAACCGGTGCTTATTCAGGTGAAGAGAAAAAAATGATTTATTCAGTGATGAGCCGAAGAGAATTAGAGATTCTTAAATTGCATATAAGAGCAGTTGATCCTCATGCTTTTGTTAATGTTACTGAAGCAAATGAAATTCTTGGTGAAGGATTTAAGTCTTTGAATGAAGATTAGAGTTTTTTTTAAGATTTGTTTAAAATCCTTCATTTTCTTGAGGGATTTTTTTATTTTTGCAGGTAAGTGTGATATTCATTTTTTCATTTATTGAAAAAAAGAATTTATTGTTTGTAAAAACATACTCTTTAATATTTAGACATGCATTGTGTTTGTTGTGCATGGAGCAAATGGATCCACATTAAAATATATCTGTAAAAAGTTGTGAAATAATTTGATTTTCAAGAAAATTATTACGTATTTTGCGACCTGTTTGAAAAGCGTTTAAGGAAAAAAATAATCTGGACTATGTCAAGAGTTTGTCAAATTACTGGAAAGAGCGTAATGGTTGGGAACAATGTTTCTCACTCAAAAAGAAGAACTAAGAGAAGATTCTATCCAAATCTTTTCGATAAGAAGTTCTATCTTCCTGAAGAGGATCGCTGGATTGAGCTAAAAATTTCTGCTGCAGGAATACGCCTAATTAATAAATTAGGAGTAAAAGGTGCACTTACAAAAGCTCAAGAAAAAGGATTTATTAAAAAATACTAAAAAGGCATAAAAAATGGCTAAAAAAGGTAATAGAGTGCAAGTCATTCTTGAGTGTACTGAGCATAAAGATAGTGGTATGGCTGGAACTTCCAGATATGTTACTACTAAAAATAAGAAAAATACTCCAGATCGTATGGAGTTGAAAAAGTTTAATGCAATTTTGAAGAAAGTAACTGTTCACAGAGAAATAAAATAATTGAGATATGGCTAAGAAAGTAGTAGCATCCTTACAAAAAGGTGAGGGCCGTGGTTTCGCTAAGGTTATAAAAATGGTGAAATCTCCTAAAACTGGCGCATATTCTTTTAAAGAAGAAATTGTACCAAACGAGAATGTAAAGGATTTCTTTGCTCAAAAGTAAAGATGATTCATATAGTATTGAATTCTAAAAGCTTCCTAATTTTGTTAGGAAGCTTTTTTTATATCTTTATAGTATAACTTTTATTCTTTAGTTCTAAACGCAAATTGTTAATTGCGTGTGAGCTCATTTTTTTGTACATTAGCAGGCTAAAATTTAACTAGAATGGGATTATTCGGTAGTTTTTCGAAATCAAAAAAAGAAAATCTAAATAAAGGACTTGCTAAGACAAAGGACAGTGTTTTCAAGAAGTTAACTCGTGTTGTTGTCGGTAAAACCACCGTTGATGATGATGTGCTTGATGAATTAGAAGAGGTTTTGATTTCGTCAGATGTTGGGGTTGATACAACCCTGAAAATCATTAAACGAATTGAAAAGCGCGTAGCGGAAGATAAGTTTCTAGGTGCATCTGAATTGAATCGTATCCTTAAAGAGGAGATTGCAGGTTTGCTGAAGGAGAATAATAAAGGTGATTACGAAACATTTGACTTGCCAAAATCAGATTCTCCTTATGTAATAATGGTTGTGGGCGTTAATGGCGTTGGTAAAACAACAACCATTGGGAAATTAGCTTATCAATTTAAAAAGGCTGGAAAAAAAGTTACCCTTGGAGCAGCTGATACATTTCGTGCTGCTGCTGTAGATCAGTTAATAATATGGTCAGAACGGGTTGGCGTTCCTGTGGTAAATCAAGGAATGGGAGCAGATCCTGCTTCTGTAGCTTTTGAAACTCTTACTCAAGCCAAAGCAAATGGATCTGATGTTGTGATTATTGATACAGCGGGTCGTTTGCATAATAAAATCAACTTAATGAATGAGTTAAGTAAAATCAAACGCGTCATGGATCGAGTTGTTCCAGGAGCTCCACATGAAATTTTATTGGTGCTGGATGGATCAACAGGACAGAATGCTTTTGAGCAAGCAAAACAATTCACTTTGGCAACCGATGTAAATGCATTGGCCATTACAAAGTTAGATGGTACTGCAAAAGGTGGAGTTGTTATTGGTGTATCTGATCAATTTAAAGTGCCTGTAAAATACATAGGTATTGGAGAAAGTATGGAAGATTTGCAGGTGTTTAACCGAAATGAATTTGTTGATTCGTTATTTAGTTAAACGAATCTCTTGATGATATTTGAAAAAGGCTGTCTCTCGAAGACAGCCTTTCTTATTATAAACTTGTTAATATTTTTAATTCAAATGGGAAAAAGAGTTTTTTCTCTTATTTTTGCCAAAAATTAAGTCGCTAAAAGGAAATCTATATATGAATCAGACGAAAATAAATATTGTTAGTTTGGGTTGTTCAAAGAATTTGGTTGATACCGAATTGCTGATGAAACAGCTGGATGCCAATCAGTTTCAAGTTGGCTGTGATGAAGAGAATAGTGATGCAAGAACTATCATTATTAATACTTGTGGATTTATTGGTGATGCTAAAGAGGAGTCTATCGATATGATTCTTCAATATGTAGAGGAAAAAAAAGCAGGTAGAATAGACAAGTTGTTCGTAATGGGTTGTTTGTCGGAACGTTACCGTGATGATTTAGTAAAAGAAATTCCAGAAGTAGATCATTTCTTTGGCAAATTTGAATGGCAGTTAATAATAAAAGAATTGAATAAGGATTACAAGCCTGATTTTAAGAATTTTAGAATGATTACTACGCCTAAACATTTTGCCTATTTAAAGATTTCAGAGGGATGTAATCGATCTTGTTCTTATTGTGCTATTCCTATTATTACAGGGAAGCATGTTTCCAGACCTATGGAAGATATTTTGGAAGAGGCAAGAGGGTTGGTAAAAGATGGGGTAAAGGAGTTGTTGGTGATTGCTCAGGATTTATCCTACTATGGATATGATTTATATAACGAATCGAAACTTGCTGAATTGATTCAGTTACTTTCTGAAATCGATGGTTTAGTGTGGATTAAGCTACACTATGCATATCCAACTCAATTTCCATACGGAATTCTTAAGTTGATGCGCGAGAATCCTAAAGTTTGTCGTTATCTTGATATAGCGCTTCAACATTCCAGCGATAATGTATTAAACTTGATGCGTAGAGGAATTAATCGCGAGAAAACTATTGACTTAATTACTAAAATTAGGGAGGAGGTTCCAGGAATTACTCTTAGAACTACAATGTTAGTTGGTCATCCAGGTGAAACCGAAGCGGATATGGCGGATCTTATGGCATTCGTGTCGGAGATGAAGTTTGAACGTTTGGGAGTTTTTCCATATTCAAATGAAGATGACACTTATGCGGCAATCAATTACGATGATAATATTCCCTTGGAGATAAAAGAAAGTAGAAAGGATGATGTTATGGCTTTGCAGCAAGAGATTTCGCGAGCGGTGAACGAAAAAAGAGTAGGGGAAGAACTAAAGGTGGTGATTGATAGAAAGGATGCTGATTTCTATTATGGACGAACAGAATTTGATTCGTATGAAGTTGATCCAGAGGTTTTAATACCAATTAAAGGAACCATGCTTGAAATTGGCGCGTTTTATACCGTCAAAATTAATGATTTTGAAGACTATGACTTGTTTGGAGAAGTAATATAAAAGGAAAGGCAGATCGTTTGATCTGCCTTTATTTTTTAGAATAAACTCCCTTGTACTTGATACATTCCGGTTTTCTTTAACTCAAAGAAACAATCAGCACATGCTTTAACATCTGCCAGTGCATCATGAGCACCATCAAAGTTTTTTTGAAACAAAAATTGGTGAAGCTCAGTTAAATTAGGCCATTTATAACCACTTCGTCCAGGTATTTTACAAACATTAGTCGTGGTTTTCATGGTGCAAATTTTAGGAATGTCAATCAATCTGTTTTTGATATCTTTCCTTATAAATTCGGCTCCAATAATTACTTCATCGAAGCTGATATTGTGAGCAATAAGAAAATCAGCTTCGTTTAATGCTTGCGAGAACTCGTTTAACGCTTCAGTCAAATCAATTCCTTCATCAATTGCTCTTTGTGTTGAAATACCGTGAATATTAGATGCTTCAGGAGGAATAATGAATCCTTCAGGAATAATGATTCTATTTACTCTTTTTATTTCATTATCGCGACTATCATAAAGAAGCCATGCTAATTGAACGAGTCTTGGCCAGTTATCTAAATCTGTAATTGGAGCATTCCAACGTTTTGGAAGGCCTGTAGTTTCTGTATCGAAAAATAAGTACATATATTTCCTTGTGAAAAAGCTCCAAGGAGGAGCTTTAATAATTAATTATAACGAATCTTAAACCAATGCTTTGGCAACTTCTAAAGCGGCTTCATAATTAGGTTCTTCAGTCATTTCAGCTACATATTCTACGTATTTTACCTTGTTGTCTTTATCTATAACAACAATACCACGAGCAAGAAGACGTAATTCTTCAACAACAAAGCCATATTTTAAACCAAAATCGAGTTCTTTATGATCGGAAAGTGTAATTAAATTTGTTATCCCTTCAGCACCACAAAATCGACCTAAGGCAAATGGTAAATCATTAGATAATGTAATGATTTGTATATTTTTATCCAAAGATGCGGCTTCTTTATTGAATCTATGAGTTTGTGCAGAGCAAACACCTGTGTCAATAGAAGGAAAGATCGATAAAATTTTTATTTTTCCATCAAAATCAGATAGTTGTACTGGTGATAATCCTTGATCAAGCGCTGTGAAATTACTTGCAATTGTTTCAGTTTTTACTTCATTTCCAAGAAGAGTCATTGGGTTTCCTGCAAATGCAACTTTTTTATTGTTCTTATTCATAATGATATTTTATTTTGTCGTTTAAACCAAAGGTAATAATTGTTTTGAATTACTCTAAATAAAAAAAAGAATTGAAAAATAAAAAAAAGCCGGATTTTAAACCGGCTTATTTCTAGTCTTGTTCTTTCTGTAGTTTAAGAATTTTAGTCGTTATTTTCTGTTTGGCTTTATCAAAACCAACAGAAATGGTGTCTCCTTCCGAAACACTTGCTGTTATAATGACTTCAGCCATTTCGTCTTCCAAATATTTTTGAATGGCACGTTTTAATGGACGTGCACCAAACAGAACATCATAGCCTTTTTCAGCAATAAAATCTTTGGCAGCCGTAGACATTTTAATGTTGTATCCAAGTTCATTAACTCTCTTGTACAAACCATCAAGCTCTATATCGATAATCTTATGAATATCTTTTTTAGTAAGAGAATTAAACATGATCAAATCATCAATCCTATTAAGGAATTCGGGAGCAAATGCTTTTTTTAGTGCTTTTTGGATGATATTGTTAGTGTATTCATTAGAATCAGCTCCTCCTCCTGCTTGAAAGCCAATTCCTTTTCCGAAATCTTTTAATTCTCTACTGCCAATATTGGATGTCATGATGATAATACTATTTTTAAAATCAACCCTACGTCCAAGGCTATCCGTTAATTGACCGTCGTCAAGAACTTGCAATAGAATATTAAAAACATCTGGATGAGCTTTTTCAATCTCATCAAGGAGTATTACAGAATAAGGTTTCCGTCTTACTTTCTCTGTTAATTGCCCTCCCTCTTCATAACCTACATAACCCGGAGGTGCTCCAACTAATCTTGATACTGCAAATTTCTCCATGTATTCGCTCATATCAATTCGTATCAGGGAATCGTTACTATCAAATAGATAGTTTGATAAAACCTTAGCTAGTTGTGTCTTGCCAACACCAGTCGGCCCTAAAAATATAAATGTACCAATTGGTTTGTTTGGGTCTTTTAAGCCAGCTCTATTCCTTTGAATGGCTTTTACAATTTTACTAATCGCATCTTCCTGTCCAATAACTTTTCCTTGAAGTTCAGAAGCCATTTTAATAAGTTTAGAGCCTTCTGCCTGAGCAATTCTTTTTACAGGAACTCCAGTCATCATCGCAACTACCTCTGCAATATCATCTGCAGATACTTTTTCTTTTTTAAGGCTAAGTTCTTGTTCCCATTTTTCTTTTTCTCGTTCTAAATCTTCCGAAAAGGTCTTTTCTTTATCTCTAAAACTTGCAGCTAATTCAAACTTCTGGGCTTTAACAGCTTTAATCTTATTTTGACGAGTTTCTTCTATCTTTTTTTCTAATTCTTCGATAATTACAGGAACGTGAATATTTGAAATATGAACACGTGAACCTGATTCGTCAAGAGCATCAATTGCCTTGTCGGGTAAATGCCTGTCACTTATATATCTAGATGTTAGTTTAACACAAGCTTCAATGGCCTCTTTTGTATAGAAAACGTTATGATGATCTTCGTATCGATCCTTGATATTATTTAGAATTTCTATTGTTTCTTCAGGAGAAGTAGGTTCAACCATAACCTTCTGAAAACGTCTTTCTAAGGCTCCATCCTTTTCAATATTTTGACGATACTCATCAAGAGTGGTTGCTCCAATGCATTGAATTTCGCCTCTTGCCAAGGCTGGTTTAAGCATATTTGCCGCATCGAGTGATCCTGTAGCTCCACCAGCTCCAACAATTGTGTGAATTTCATCAATAAAAAGAATGATATCAGTTGTTTTTGAGAGCTCATTTAAAATAGCTTTCATTCTTTCTTCAAACTGACCACGATATTTTGTTCCAGCAACAATAGACGCTAAATCCAAAGAAATAACCCTTTTCCCAAATAGAACTCTTGATACCTTTTTTTGAACAATTCTTAATGCAAGGCCTTCAGCTATAGCAGATTTACCCACACCTGGTTCGCCAATTAAGATAGGGTTGTTCTTTTTTCTACGACTTAGGATTTGTGCCAATCGTTCAATTTCCTTTTCTCTTCCAACGATTGGATCAAGCGTGCCTTCCTCTGCTGATTTTGTGATATCAACACCAAAATTATCTAATACAGGAGTTTCAGATTTGCCTCTTGAAGTTGTTCGCTTAGATTCACCACCAGGAAATCCACCTTTTTCCTCATGATCTTCTGGATTATAGTCCGCCTGTGCTTTTGGGAAGAGCGTTTTTAAGTTTTCTTTCACTTTATTGTAATCAATGGTTTTGTCCTCTAGAACTTGAGTTACCAAACTTTTTTCATCTTTCAATATGGCCAAAAGGAGGTGGCTCGTGTCTATCGTATTGTTCTTTAATGCTTTTGCTTCAAGATATATTAGTTTTAGAACTCGTTCCGCGGATCTTTGCAGAGGAATATTATTTTGATCTAAGTCAGATATCGCATCTGATTTTAGATTTTCCTCTATGTTTTTTCGAATATCGTAAAGGTCAACTCCTAATGAAATTAGAATATCGACAGCAATACCTTCACCTTCACGAAGAATCCCTAAAAACAAATGTTCCGTTCCGATAGCATTATTTCCAAGCCTTTCAGCTTCCTCTTTGCTATAAGAAAGCACATCTTTTATACGAGGTGAAAATTTTGAATCCATATGGTAGGTCTTTATAGTTTAAACAAAGCTAATATTAAATCAATCGAAGAATTTATTCCACGTTTTTTAATTGTAGCATTAAAATAACGAAAAATAATTAGAAACAAGCCTAAAATGGTTATCAATTTTTCATCTCAATTAGATATGGATTGTGAATCAAACTAATAATCAAGCTATAATGTTAAAAGGGCTAAATGTTTATCTTAATCCATGTGTAAATAACGCTTCCATTCTTACTCAGAATCTACATATTTTGTTACTTTTGTATTTCCGATAAATGATTAGAATTTTAAAAGAAATATAATGACTACTGGAGAGAGAATTATACGTATTAATATAGAAGAGGAGATGAAATCAGCCTACATTGATTACTCAATGTCGGTGATTGTTTCCAGAGCTTTGCCAGATGTTAGGGATGGATTAAAACCTGTTCATCGCAGAGTGTTATTTGGAATGGGAGAGTTGGGTATGACTTCGACTAAACCTTATAAAAAATCAGCTAGAATTGTAGGTGAAGTGTTAGGTAAGTATCATCCTCATGGTGATAGTTCTGTATACATGACAATGGTTCGTATGGCTCAAGCTTGGTCTTTGCGTTACCCTCTTATTGATGGTCAAGGAAACTTCGGTTCAGTTGATGGTGATAGCCCTGCAGCTATGCGTTACACTGAGGCAAGAATGAAAAAAATTGCTGAAGAAATCTTAGCGGATCTTGAAAAGGATACTGTTGACATGACTCCCAATTTTGATGAATCATTGAAAGAGCCAACAGTTCTTCCTACTCGTATTCCTAATCTTTTGGTTAATGGAGCTTCGGGTATTGCAGTAGGTATGGCAACAAATATGGCGCCTCACAATCTATCTGATGTTATAGATGCAATTATTGCTTACATTGAAGACAATGATGTCTCAATGGACCATTTAATTAGTATAGTGAAGGCTCCTGATTTCCCAACAGGAGGTACTATTTATGGTTATCAAGGTGTGCGAGACGCATTTGAGACGGGTAGAGGTCGTATTGTTGTTCGTTCTAAAACAAATATAGAAACGACAGATACTGGTCGTGAAAAAATAATTGTAACGGAAATTCCTTATATGGTTAATAAGGCTGAGTTGATTATCAAAGCAGCAGACTTAATTAACGATAAAAAGATAGAAGGCATTTCAAACGTAAATGATGAATCAGACCGTAATGGTATGCGCATCGTTTTTGATTTAAAAAGAGATGCAATTGCAAATGTTGTTTTAAACAAATTGTTTAAATACACTTCGATGATGACTTCGTTCAGCGTTAATAATATTGCGTTGGTTAAAGGTCGTCCAAAGATGTTAAATCTTAAGGATTTAATCGTGTATTTCGTTGAACATAGGCATGATGTTGTTGTTCGTAGAACTCAATTTGAGTTAAGACAAGCAGAAGCTAAAGCGCACATTTTAAAAGGTTTAATTATAGCATTAGATCATATTGATCAGGTAATTGCTTTGATTAGAGGCTCAAAAACACCAGAAGAGGCAAAATTAGGCTTAATGTCTAGCTTTGAGTTGGATGAACTTCAAGCAAAAGCCATTCTGGATATGCGTTTGCAAAAACTAACTGGTCTTGAAAGAGATAAGTTGCATGCGGAATATGAAGAGTTGATGAAATTAATTGATTATTTGAATTCTATTCTTAATGACGAATCAATTCGAATGAATATCATAAAGGAAGAACTTCTGGATGTTAAAGCCAAGTATGGTGACGAAAGAAGAACGGATATTGTTTATGCTTCAGAAGAATTCAATCCAGAAGATTTTTATGCTGATGAAGAAATGGTAATTACCATTTCAAGAATGGGCTATATTAAACGTACTCCTCTTTCAGAATTTAAAACTCAAAATAGAGGTGGCGTAGGTTCCAAAGGAAGTGTTACGAGAGAAGAGGATTTCTTAGAGCATATGATTATGGCAACGATGCATAATACTATGTTATTCTTTACTGAAAAAGGGAAATGTTTTTGGTTGAAAGTTTATGAAATTCCTGAAGGAACGAAGCAATCTAAAGGTAGAGCAATTCAGAATTTATTAAATATTGAACAAGATGATAAGGTTAAAGCTTACATTAATGTTCTTAATTTGAGCGACGAAGAATATATTAATAATAACAATATTGTTCTTTGTACCAAAAAAGGGGTTATTAAGAAAACTTCATTGGAAGCATATTCTCGTCCTAGAGTAAATGGCGTGAATGCTATTACTATTCGTGAAGGAGATCAATTATTAGAGGCGAAACTAACAAATGGTAATAATGAAATTTTAATTGCCGGACGTTCAGGAAAAGCAATTCGATTCGCTGAAAGTCAGGTTCGTCCAATGGGTAGAACAGCTTCTGGAGTGCGTGGAATTACTCTGAAAGACGAGGCCGACGAGGTAGTTGGCATGATATGTGTGGAGAATGGAGAAGAAGACATTCTTGTTGTATCTGAAAACGGTTTTGGAAAACGTTCTAAAATTGATGATTATAGAATTACCAATAGGGGTGGTAAAGGTGTTAAAACCATTAGCATTACAGAAAAAACAGGTGATTTAATTGCAATTAAGAATGTTACAGATAACGAAGATTTAATGATTATCAATAAATCTGGAATCACAATTAGAATGGCTGTTTCCGACTTAAGAGTTATGGGACGTGCTACCCAGGGAGTTCGTTTGATTAACTTGAGCAAGAAAAATGATTCAATTGCTGCCGTTGCTAAAGTAAACTCTTCAGATGAAGTTTCTGAATTAAACTCTTCGGATGAAGTTATTGAATTAAACACCGAGGAACCAACAGAAGGAGAGGATTAAATAATAAATACTTAGACTAAATATAAAGAAAGTAATCTTGTTCCTAAGTATCGAATAAAAATATATTTTTGTTCAAGATTGTTATAAAAACTAAACATTGATTATGAGAAAATTATCATTCATTCTAGTTATGCTTATGTGTGTTGCAAGTGTAAGTGCACAAAAAAGCAAAGTGACTGGAGCCCAAAATTATCTTACTTCTGGTAAGTTGGATGAAGCTAAAAAAGCTATTGATGAAGGGATTCAGGATGAAAAATGCGTGGCTTATGCTAAGGCATATCTTGTAAAAGGAAAAGTATATCAAGGTATCTTTGAAAGTCCACTTCCAGCATACAAGAAATTGGCAGAAAATCCACTTGATATTGCTTTTGAAGCTTATATGAAGACTATGGAGTTAGATGAAGATGGAAAATTGGCTAAGTCTATTAAAGCTCAGATGACAAACATGATTCCTGATTTTACTAATGAGGCGGTGAATTTGTACAATAAAGGAGATTTTCCTGGTGCTTTATCTGCTTTTGAAAGAGTATTGGAAATTGAAGCAATGGATATGTTTAAGGAAAATGCAACAATTGACACAGCTGTAATTTTTAATGCAGGTATGACTGCTCAAAAAGCGGACCAGTTAGAGAAAGCTGCAAAATATTACAAGCAATCTATTGAGTACAATTATGGAGGTGCAAAAACTTATGCTAATTTATCTAAAGTTTTAACTGATTCTGGAAATAAAGAAGAAGGAGTTAAATACCTGCATAAAGGATTTGAGCTATTTCCTAATGATTCATGGATGTTGGTTGAATTGATAAATCATTACATGTTAGGCGGAGAGCCTCAAAAAGCAGCTGATTATCTAGACAAAGCAATTGAATTGGATCCAACGAATGGTTCTTTTTACCGTGCAAAAGGTACATTGTTTGAAAAAACAGAGGAATTTGCAAAGGCTGAAGAAATGTACATTAAAGCATTGAGTTTGGATCCAAAGGATTTTACATCTCAGTATAATTTAGGATTACTAAAACTTAATTCATCAATCCAAAATCATAAAATAGCTAATGAAATATTGGATGCTAAAAAGTATAACGAAGCAATTAAAGTTGTTTACGCTGAATACGAAGCTGTAATTCCTTATTTCGAAAAGGTTCTTGAAATGCAACCTGATGAGAAAAATTCAATGATTACATTGAAAGAATTATATTTCAAACTTAGAAATGAAAACGAAGCTTATCTAGAAAAATACAATCTGATTAAAGCTAAGTTGGATGGAATGGAGTAAATATTTATAAATAAAAGGAAGTTACGGCTTCCTTTTATTTCAACATTATTTATTTAACATAATAGTAATTATAAGACAAGTGATGTTTTTGATTTCTCACAAAAGTCTTTGTAAACCTTCGATGAGCGGAACCTTTTCTGCTGCAAATAATTGTAAAGATCAATTGGCGTTGAAATAAAATGAATTACTTCCTAAATAATACGCAGAATTCAAATTACAGGAACTTCTGCAAGACTTCAATTAATTTGTGAGGATCAATTGGCTTTGAAATGAATTCATCGGCACCAGCCTTAAAACATTCTTCCTTTTCATTGTTAAAGATGAATGCTGTTTGTACTATAACAGGAATACTACTGTTATTAGCTTTAATCTGTTTAATGGCATCTAAACCACCAATCTCAGGCATTCTCATATCCATCAACACCAAATCTATTTTTGGATCATTCTTTTGGCATATATCGATAGCATCTTTACCGTTTTGTGCCCATATTACATTTGCATCAGTTAATTCAATTATTGCATTTAAGTAATTGAAATTAGACTTAACATCTTCAGCAATTAGTATATTACGATTGGCATAATCAATTGATTTAATATTTGATTTCTCAATTCGGTTTTCATATTGATTGGACGAATTTCCTAATAACTTAAGATTTGAGCGACCAGAATTATGTACTTTAAAATAAAAATTCGATCCAATTTCAATTTTAGAATCGAACCAAATTTCACCATCTAAAAGTAGCACCATTTTTTTACAAAGAGTTAAACCTATTCCCGAACCTTCGAATTTTCTTGTGGAACCGTTTTCTCCTTGTCTAAATAGATTAAATATAACATCTTGTTTTTCTGAAGAAATACCAATCCCCGTATCTTTTATGTAGAATACAGGATGGATTCTATCTTCTATAAAATACCCTATTTCAATAATTCCTTTTAGAGTGAATTTAATTGCATTATCAATAAGGTTATCAAGAATTTGAATTATTTTGTTTTTATCTGAATTGATGAAGAATTGTTCGCTATTATCAGGTAATATGAGCTTTAGTTCAAGTTGGCAATTATTAGATAGATACGCTTTATGCACTTTAAATAGATCTGTAATAATTGGATTAAGAACAAATTCTTCCTTTTGAATTGCTAATTGGTTGGTTTCCATTTTGGAAACATCAATCAGGTTATTAATTAGCTTTAATAATTTTTTGCTATTATTTGAAATATGACTTACGAAATCGGTGCGTTGGTCAAAATTTACCTCCTGGTCCGAAAGTAAGTTTGAAAATCCAACTATGGCATTAATTGGAGTCCTGATTTCATGACTAATATTTGAAAGAAAGGCTGATTTTAATTGCTCCGATTCTTCCGCTTCCTTCTTTGCTTTTTCTAGTTCCTTTTTAGTTTCAGTAATGGTTATTAAATCCTGAATGGATATTTCATGTGAGATGCATGCCTGTATGGAAACTGAAAATTTGTCGACTACATTTTTCAGTTTAGTTTGATCGATATCACTCCAAATTCGTCTTTCTGATGATGAATAGAGAGCCAAAAATCCAATTTCTTTCAGTTGAAAGAAGGTTATTGCTCCCCCCTCTTTCACTTTAAATCCAATTTCCCTACTAATTTCTTGTGTAAGAATACACGAGAAGGAATTTTGAGATTCAAAACTGCTGTCAATAAAATTAGGAATGCATATTGAGTCAGTTTTAAGCTTAATAATGGGATGCGAATAAATTGATTTTAAGCCCAGTTCATTATTCGAAAAAGGAATGTGCTTATTTTTAATCCAAACACCGCCAAATTCGATGTTTTTAAATGACATTAGAGTATCTAGAAATCGTTTACAATTCTCCTTCATATCTAATGATTGTCCAATAGATAAGGATAATTCGTAAAGAAATGAAATGTCTTTTATGATATCGTTTGTTAGCATTCTAATCTAAATATGATAAACCTATAACAATAGATTTATTTAATATTTCAGGATATCCTTCACCACTTGAGTATATTTCCCCAATGGAAAGAGCACCTTCTAAATTCATTTTACTTTGGTTGTTTTTAATTTTATCTGTTAAATTAGATAATTCCATGTAGAAATCATTATTTAAATGATTAGCTCTTGATATACAATTGAAAATTAGCACATCCGATATTTTTAATTTTTTATTAATGTTTTGCGTAATCAGATTTTCAGGAATTGATTTAAAATCTGCCATTTCCATTGACATTAAATCGATAAGTGAATTCTCGGGTATACTACCTACACATTGTAAATAACCCTCTTCAGTAACTTTCATAGGGTCTCTTACAACATATTCTTTATTCTCTTTATAGATTCCAAATGGGTAATGACTAGAATATTCCGCGAAATTGGATCTGTCAAGATTGATGTTCAATGCTTCTTTTAAAAATCGCTGGTAAACTACAAATGCATTTTCCCAATTAAGTTCCTTAATTAAGTTTTTTTCTGTTTTTGTAGCAATAAAAGGGCCAAAAAGTTTTGTCCAGCCATGTAAAGCACCCGTCGTTGCCTTACTTTTAGTTAGTACGACGATAGTTCCTGATTTAAAAACTCCATCATTACTAATTAAAATGCCATCATTATTCTCATTAATGCGTCCGGCACCACCGCCTATAAATTTAACATCGTTTCCTAAATAGGTATATAAAGATCTTAAGTGCTCTGAACTATTTGAGCAAAATCCAGATATTAGAACATACGCTGTTGAAAATACCGAGCTATCAAACTCTGAAATTTGTCGACTAAAAATTTCAGGAGAATCAAAATAAATTGAAATAGAATCATTAGATATCCATTTGATTACAACGCCGGTAGTTGATGTTTTTTCGTTGTGGATTATTTGAGGGAAAACACCACCAGCAAACCTAATGTTTTTGAGATTTAATGATTCGACTAATTCATTTAAGGGAATTTTAGCATTTTCGCCAATAAGGATGAAAGCAAGTGAATTGACAGAAGAAGTCTGATTTTCTAATGAATTAAGTATATTTTTAAGACTTGGATTTTCCAGATACATTGCTCCCCGCGTTCAATTATATTAATTACAATTTTAACGAATTTATGACTATTAACAGATTGCATTTGATTAAAGGGCAATATTGCTATGTCAAGGCTTTCAATTGTATTATTAGAGGAGAAAATAAAAAAAAAACTGACTTTTTGTGTAAAAGCCAGTTTTCTATCAAATTATCTAATTTTCTTGAATGATTTATTGATTACATCTGTGAGTCGTTTAAAGACATCTTCTTCATTTCCAAATCCATCTACCATTTCAATTTTGTTTTGTTTGGAATAATAGTTGTATACTTTTATACTTCTCTTTTCAAACTGTTCTAATCGATGAATTATAATATCTGTATCATCATAAAGTCTTTTTCCTTGAGTTTTCCCCCTATAGGTTAAGCGTTTAATCGATTCAAGTGTAGAAACATCTAAATTGATTGATGTTGTTACAATTGAACCAAGTTTTCTTAACAGACCATCTAATATATATGCCTGGACAATTGTTCGAGGAAATCCTTTGAAAATAAAACCATTGGCATCAGGATGTTTGCGAATTTGTCTTTCAATTAGTCGAATGGCTATTTCATCTGGAACAATATCACCTTTCTCCATATAGGTTCTAGCACTTTTCCCCATTTCTGTGTCTTTTTTAATTTCTTGACGCATTAAATGACCAGTTGATATGTACTCGAGATTAAATTTTTCGGCTAATTTCCTTCCTTGCGTTCCTTTTCCAGATCCAGGAGGTCCTAATAAAACCAAATTAATCCATGATTTTTGAAGAGTTTGGTCAATTACTGAAGTTAATCGCTGAAAAATTTGGTCGATACCTCCCATACCTTCAATACCATGATAAACTTCTTTCTCCTTGTAAAAATTAGCAACCGGAGCTGTTTTAGTATCATATTCTTTTAATCGAACACTAATAACTTCATCCGTATCATCCGATCGATTTTCTTTTTTTGCACGCTCTAACAATCGATTACGTAACTGATCCATAGGAACTTCTAAACTTAGCATACAGTCAAGTTTAGTATTCAGCTTCAAAAGTAATCCTTCAAGAATATAGGCTTGTACAGTTGTTCTTGGAAATCCATCAAAAAGAAAACCATTTACCTCAGTATTGGTTTGAATTCGTTCTTCCATAATCTGAACGATAATTTCATCGGGGACAAGTCCTCCTCTTTTTATAATGTCTTTTGCCTGTAAACCCAACTCGGTTCCGTCTGTAATCTCACTTCTTAGAATATCTCCCGTTGATATATAAGCTAGATTATATTTTTCGACAAGCATCTTTGATTGAGTTCCTTTACCTGCTCCAGGAGGGCCAAAAAGTGCAATATTTAACATGTATTGAAATTTAGATTTGTAATGGTTGTAAAGAAATTCAAAAATAATAAAAATTCGATTCGTTAAACGAATTATACAAGAATGTTGGGCTTCGAATTATTTAAGGAAAATCAGCAATGAAATTTTATCTGATTTTAAATTCACAAAAGTACTTAAGCTCCAACATAATAGATGTAATAATCCCAAAAATAAAAAAGTAGGAAATACGGGGCCGTTCCAAAAAGAATAATTGGCAATAGCGAAGAAAACATATCCCCAAATTAGAAGAATGCTACCTATAAATTCAAATTTCCAGACAACAATTAATCCCAAAAGCATAATGACATTTGCTGAAAATAACTTGATTTCTTGTTCAGACATCATATTTAGATCGGGAGAGCCAATTTGGATCGCAAACCAAATAAAAAAAAGGAATAAGAAAATCCCTAAAAAGCGAGCAATCCAGCGAAGTATGGTTATGATTAGTTTCAATTCAAGTAATTTTTAACGATTTGACTGGCTTTAAAGTATGCCTTTTATCAAATATAGCCGAATTAATATTTAATTGAAAATTAAGGCACTAGAATATATAAAAAAAAGACTACTGAGTATTAAATAATTTATTTATGCCTCTGATAATTAGAGAATTTAAATTGACATTCTTCCTGTAATGTCTTATATTCTAGTAAGGAAGTGATCATTTAAATTTATTGTTATGAAGGCTAATTATTTATGTCCAATTTGCAGATCTTATCTCAATGTTAACGATCAAATTGTTATCTCGGCTAAAAATGAGAAAGGTTTTATGGGAATTCTATTATTTAGTATTCATTTAGGAGATTACGAAATTAAAAGGCATTCTTATTTCGATCTTGAAAAGAATGAGAACCTTAGTATGTATTGTCCTTGCTGTCATAAGAGTTTAAGGCATTCAAAGGTGCATAAAAATATCTTTAAGATCTTAATGCAAGATGATGAAGATCAAGAATATGAAATTCTCTTCTCAGGAATTTATGGAGAAAGATGTACCTATCAAATTAGTGAAGAAAAAATAAATACTTTTGGGCAAGATGTCGGTAAATATTTAGATATCGACAATCTAATTGATATGTCTTAGATTCACAAAAGTGTATTCCTAGTATTTTAATACTGGTAATGAAATTTTAAAACGAATACTGATTATTCGAATAATTATGATACAGGCAATAGTTGTGAATTGGTTTATAGCAGGTGTAACACCGAGGAAATTAAGGGCAATAAAAAGGACACCACCAACCAAACAAGCTGTTGCATAAATCTCTTTTCTGAATATTAAAGGAATATCATTACAAAGAGTATCTCTAATTACTCCTCCCATTACAGCTGAAAAGAGTCCCATTATAATGGATAAAAAAGGATGGATACCTAAGCTTAAAGATTTTTCGATTCCTATAATGGTAAATACGCCAATACCTATTGTATCGAACAAGAAGAGAGTTCGTTTTAGGGTCATAATGTGCTTTTTAAAAAGAAAAGTTAGTGCAACACCAATAGATATAACTATGAGATAGTTAATGTCACTGATCCAACCTACAGGGAAATTTCCCAGAATTACATCGCGAAGCGTTCCTCCACCAATTGCAGTAATGAATCCAGTAAAATAGGCACCAAATAGATCGAGCTTTTTATTTTCAGCTGATAATGTTCCACTTATTGTAAATACAAGAGTTCCTAATAAATCTAATCCGTATAAAATCGTCATTGTTAAATTTGTAATTTTGCACAAAAATCTATAAAATAATTGATTCTAGAAAAAAAGGATGAGATTTTATTAAATCTCATCCTTATCAATAAATTATTATATTAGTTATGATTGAGCATCAACAACTGCAATAGCTGTCATATTAATGATTTCACGAACAGAACATCCCATTGGGATAATATGAAATGGCTTTGCTGTTCCCAATAAAATTGGACCAATATTTTCGGATCCACCCAAATCCTTCATTAATTTATAGGCTATATTCCCAGAACTTAGATTTGGAAAAATTATGGTATTAACATCTTTCCCTTTTAGTTTTGTAAAACCGAAGGTTTCATCTCTTAAATTTCTGTCAAGAGCAAAGTTCAACTGCATTTCACCATCAACAAGAATATCAGGATGATTTTCGTGTAATTTAGTGATGGCTTGATTTACTTTTACCGGACTCCCCTTTCTTACTGAGCCAAAATTAGAATATGACACCATGGCCATTACAGGTTCAATATTAAAAGTTTTTAAAGCACGTGCAGTACTCAATGTTGTGTCAACTAATGAATCTGCTGTTGGTTCGGCATTAACAGTCGTATCTGCAAAGAAAAGTGGTCCCTTTTTGGTCATAATGATATTCATACCAACTAAAGTTTTCATGCCTTCCTCCATTCCAATTACTTTACTTGCAATCTTTAAAGCTTCAAAATAGCGTGTTGCATATCCAGAAATAAATGCATCAGCATCACCATTTTCAACCATCATTGCTCCAAAATAATTACGATCGTACATTTTTTCTACAGCCTCTTTATGAGTCAAGCCTTTGCGACCTCTTTTTTCACACAAAACATTGGCATAATGATTTCTTCTTCCCGCTTCGGTTTGAGAACGAATATCTATAATTTCAGCTCCATTCAGATCCAATTCATTTTCAGAAACTATCCTTCCAATATTTTCAGGATTACCTAATATAATTGGCTTTGCAATCCCCTCATGAAGAGCAATTTGAGCTGCTTTTAATACATTTAAGTTATTTCCTTCGGCAAAAACAACTCGTTTCGGATTATTTTTAGCTTTGTCGAAAATAGTTCTAATTAATTGATTTTCTGAACCTAAGCGTTGTCTTAACTCTTCAGCATAGGCATCCCAATCGGTTATGATTTTTCGTGCCACACCCGATTCAACAGCAGCTTTAGCAACAGCAACAGCTACACTTGATAGCAAACGTGGATCCAAAGCTTTAGGAATAATATAATAACGACCAAATACAATATTAGACTCATTATAAGCTGAGTGTACAGATTCCGGAACATATTCTTTTGCTAATTTTGCGATGGCATGAACCGAAGCGATTTTCATTTCTTCATTAATTGCGCTTGCCCGAACATCTAAAGCCCCTCTAAAAATATATGGAAATCCTAATACATTATTAATTTGGTTGGGATAATCTGAACGCCCTGTAGCAACAATTACACCTTCTTTGGATTCAATCGCCTCGTTGTAGTCAATTTCCGGATCAGGATTTGCTAAAGCAAACACAATTGGGTAATCAGCCATGCTACAAACCATTTTTTTATTTAAAATGCCTCCAACAGATAATCCTAAAAATACATCGGCGCCAAGCATAGCCTGCTCCAATGTATCAATATCACGAGTGGTAATAAATTGTTTTTTTTGGCTATTTAAATCGCTTCTTTTATTATTAATAACACCACGACTATCACACATGATTACATTTTCTGGCTTAACACCCAGAGAAATATATAATTTGGTACATGAGACTGCAGCAGCACCAGCTCCATTCACAACAACTTTTACATCTTCAATTTTCTTATTGTTAATCTCGAGGGCATTTAGTAGGCCAGCTGCGGAAATAATTGCTGTACCATGCTGATCATCATGCATTACAGGAATATCCAACTCTGCTTTTAAGCGTTGTTCGATTTCGAAACATTCGGGAGCCTTGATATCTTCCAAGTTTATTCCTCCAAAAGTTGGGGCAATCGCTTTAACTGTTTCAATAAATTTATCCACATCGGTTACATCTACTTCAATATCAAACACGTCGATATCAGCAAATATTTTGAAAAGCAAACCTTTTCCTTCCATCACTGGCTTCCCTGCAAGAGCACCAATATTTCCTAATCCTAAAACTGCTGTTCCATTTGAAATAACTGCAACCAGATTACCTTTTGCGGTGTATTTGTAAGCATTCTCAGGATCCTTTTCAATTTCCAAGCATGGTTCTGCTACTCCCGGACTGTAAGCCAAGCCTAAATCACGTTGAGTTCTATAAGGTTTTGTTGGTACTACTTCTATTTTACCCGGACGGCCTTCTGAGTGGTACTTTAAGGCATCCGTTGTACGATTTTTGGACATTGTTCTTAGTGTTTTGTTAAATTATTGAATCAATAGTTAACTATTTGTTGTTATTTACAACAAATATGGGAATTATTGGAACATATAAAGGTGCTAAATGCCTCAAAAACAATTACAAAATCAGTATTTGACTGGAACTCTATTCATTAGGAATAATGAAAAATAGAGGAATATTTCTAGATTCACTTAAGGAGAATCTTTAAAACTCTGCTATTGTTAGACGCTGTTCTAATTAGCTTTTATTTGCAGGATATATGAGAATTTATTTTGGATCAGAAATTCCTTATCGTAGGACTCTTGATTCCCTTCAGAATCTTCAATTATGATCTTATTAATTTCCCACTCACCTATTTCCGATCTCTTTTTAAAAAGAATACGTCCTAACAAAAGACTGGCTTTTGTTTTTTTCTTATTTACACAAGTTGTTTCAAGAGTTTGATTACCTGATGGAGAAATAAAATAGATAATTACTTTATTTAAACCAAGTTGAGAATAGGCTCTTAGAGAAAAAAAAACAGATTCGTCACTTCTGCTTACATTAATAGATTTTTGAACGAAACTAATGGATTTTAAGCCAAATTTTGATGAGTTTTCTAACTCCACTTTATTTCCAAAGACTTGAAAATTTAAAGTGAGAAGTAGAAAAATAAATATGAGTTTATAATTCTGATAATTAATTGAATAGCGATTCAGGATACTCATTATAGATATTTGCCTTAAAATACGATATTATATACGAAGCCAAATAAAAAGGGATACCCCAAAAAAGCATCCCTAATTAATTTATATTTTGTATAAGCAATTACTTTAACAAACCGTTGATTGTAGCAATTGTAGAAATAACATCTTCTCTGGTTGGAGCAATTACTTTAGCTTTGTTTAATTCAGTAATAGCTTTTTCGAAGTAAGTTTTCGCATTTACAATTTCTTCCTTGTATTTTTCAGGCTCAGTATTTGCAGTAGGTGTTGCAGCTTGCATAATTTTAGCCCCTTTATTATAGTATAAAGCTCCTAAACTATACAATGCATCTGCTTGTAATTTAGATTTAACTTCACCAGCTTTTTTGTATAAGTCTTCCGCAACTTCAAATTTATCAGCTTTTTGTGCATTTTGTCCTTCAATTAGGTAATGTTTTGCAAGAGTAGAAACTAATTTTGATTTCTTTTTAGGACAAGCAGCAATACCAGAATTTAAAGTAACCACCATCTCGTCTAATTTATTTTGATTTTTTTGAGCAAGAGCTTTGTATTGGTAAGCGACTGATGGTTTGTAATTCTTTTCAATAGATTCGCTAAAATATTTTTCCGCTTTAGCGTAATTTTCTAATTTTATGGCACAATAACCTAAATTGAAAACCAGAGCAGGGTCTTCTACTGTGTCTTCAGCGCCTAAATATTTTTCGTAATTTTGCAATGCTGTTTTATAATCTTTTGATTTCAATGCATCGTTTCCGTCATTTTTAAATTGTGCTGCCGATTGAGCAAACACTCCAACAGCACTAAAACAAACTGCAAGAATCAGAATAAATTTTTTCATACTAAGTAATATTTATGATTAATTAAACAATTGATTTTGTTTTTAAGCAAGCCTAAAAATAACGATTTTGAATAAAAATCAACTAGAAATAATGAAAAAATAACATTCAATATTTATTTTTAACAAATTTAAATCTTTTCAGAAAATTGAATTTCCTCTTCCACAAAATATTCGTTTTTAATTACGTAAGAATCATATTTTGTTAGGTCATTACTTTCAATTAGTTGCTTGAGTTGATCTGTATATATTTCACCCAATTCAGAATACCTTTTCAAAAATGCAATGAGTTCAAGAGGTTTTTCTGATGTAAATCGCTCCTGTCTAAATTCGTCATAGGCATTCACTCTGGCAATGGTTTGGTAGTAATCATTAACCGATTCTTCTATAGAAGAGTAACTTCTAACATAGATATTTGTGGAATCTCGTCCTACAAGAGCTTTTATTCGGTCTTCTCCACCATGATAAGACCATATACCAAAAACATTATTTCCTTCATTAAAAAAGCGTGATGAGCCCCAACCTGACTCTAAAGCTGCTTGTCCTAGAACAATGCTGGCCGCATGAGGCTTTAATCTCATCTTCAATTCATTAATTTGATCACACTTATAGGTTTCAAACAATGGAAATAGAAAAATACTATCCTTCTCCATCATAAATGGATGTTTGAGTAACCAATTTTCGATATGCTCTATCCTCTTGATTTTCTGATGTAAAGAATGTTGTGAAACTAAAATAGAAGGCAATAACATTTCTACAAATTTATCTTTCTTCTCTTTTATATCTAGTTCTCTAAGTGATATCACTTTAGTGTATATATAAGGAGTTACAGAAGAGTCTGTAATTGCATGCACATCCTCCTTTTTCTCAATTACAGCATATTGAGGAATAACAGATACATATTTGAAAATGACATGTTTCGTGCAACTGGGAAGAAGAAATATCAGACAAATAATTGAGGGAATTACAGCTCGCATTGCATATTATTGTTAATTTATTTTTGCTAAAATAACAATTTCTTTCATGGAACTGGTCTTTTTGCATTTTAAATTGGCTGAATATTCGTAAATAGGATCAAAAAAAAATCAGGAACCCATTAGTTCCTGATTAGATTATATGCCTTATAAGTAAAGGGTTTACTTTGAAATTGGCAGGATTGAAATCTCACCAAAATTAGTAGTTGGTTCATTGAACGAATCTTCTAGTTTGATATTTTTTTCCATTGCCAAAATAGTGCGAATTACACCTCCGTGTGTAAAAACTGCTATCTTCTTACAATCTTTTGATTTCACCTCGTTCCAAAATTCTAAAACGCGATCGCGAAGCATTACAAATGATTCTCCGTTGGAACATTTTTTGTTTACAAAATCTTCCATCCAGACTGGAAATAATGGGTCTTTAATTTCATCCCAAACTTTACCTTCCCAATCACCAAAATTCAATTCCATTAATCGCTGATCTACGTCTACTTGATCTCCAAAAATATCTGTTGCCAGCTTCTTGGCTCTACTTAAAGGACTTGATATAATAAGATCAAAATCAATATCTTTTAGCTTTTCTTTTACTGTTTCCAATTCTTCAGGATAAGATTCAGCTAAATCAACATCTTTTTGTCCATAGCAAATGCCGGGTTCTACATTTACTTTTGTATGTCTTATTAAATATATTTCCATTTTATAATACTTGATTAATAATTACCATATAGGATAAATAAAATACAATTTCGCAAACTTGTTGAGTTGCGCCAATACAATCGCCAGTATAGCCACCTATCCATTTTTTAAAATATCTGCCTAGCAATATTTTACAAAGAAAAACAGGAATGAGAATTAAAAAAAACTTAAGATTTCCAAGTAAAGCCAAAGGTGCTATTCCTGTTATTATTGTGAAGATTAAATTTCTATTTGATAGTTTATGAGAATAGTCTTTTGCCTTTGAATTTTCTGTTCGTGCATACTGATGTGAATTCACCAAAGTCGCAGCAAACATTCTTGAAATTGAGTGTCCTGCAATTAAAACCAATGGCAATTGAGTAATTGAAATTGAATATTGACAAAAGAACTTTGTCATCACCAAAAAGACAATTCCTGTTACTCCGAATGCACCGATTAATGAATCCTTCATTATTTCCAGGATACGTTCTCGAGTCCAGCCTCCACCAAAGCCATCACAAACATCCATAAATCCATCTTCGTGCAATGCTCCGGTAAATAAAACCGTGAATCCCATGCTAAGCATTACTGATAAGTTGAATGGAAAAACCAAATTGGCAAGGTAAAATACCAAACCTGTCAATCCACCAATAATTGCTCCCGATATAGGGAAATATTTTATGGCTTCATACTGATATTCTTTTTTAAACCGAGCCCATTTTGGAAATGGAATTCTTGTGAAAAAGGACAGTCCAGTAAAAAATATGTTGATTTCTTTTCTCATTTAGGCTTCTGTAATTTGATCACTATTACTAACGCCAGCATCCTCGAAACTAGCCATTTGGTTCAAGAAATTTACTGCCGATTCAATAATTGGATAGGCAACAGCAGCACCTGTACCTTCGCCTAAGCGCATTCCTAAATCGAGAATAGGCTCAGCTTTTAAATGTTCAAGCATGTGCTTGTGGCCATTCTCATTCGATTTATGTGTGAAAATACAATATTCCAAAATAGTAACATTCATTTTTGATGCCGCTAAAAGTGCAGAACTGATTATAAATCCATCAACCATAATTACCATTTTCAATTCAGCCGCTTTCATCATTGCACCAACAATCATTACAATTTCGAAACCGCCAAAATGAGTTAGAATGTTCTCAACATAATTATCTCCGTTATAGTTCTCTACAGCTTTTTTTAGTATCTCATATTTCTTTTTCAAACCTTCATCATCCCATCCGGTACCACGGCCAACACATTCTTTTAAATCAACACCCGCTAAAAGATGCAATAAAATAGCTGCTGACGAAGTGTTCCCAATTCCCATTTCACCAAAACCGATAATATTGGATCCTTCTCGATGCATTTTGTCGCATAAATCGGCACCTCGTTTAATTGCAATTTTAAATTGTTCCGTAGTCATTGCCGATTCATTCAAATAGCTTTTTGTACCGTAAGCAACTTTTGCATTAATTACTCCGGAGCTTTTGTCAAAATCAAAATTAACACCGGCATCAATTATCCGAATATCGATTCCGTTCTGACGACCAAATACGTTAATTGCAGCACCTCCATTAATAAAATTAGCGACCATTTGCCAAGTAACTTCTTGTGGATAAGGACTTACTCCATCTAAAGCAATGCCATGATCTGCAGCAAATACCATAATGGTTGGTTGTTTTAATTCTGGTGTTAGTGTGTTTTGAATACATCCAATTTTCACGGCTAACTGTTCCAAAACGCCTAAAGATCCAATCGGTTTCGTTTTGAAATCAATTTTATGTTGAAGTTGTTCTCTTAGCTCGTTATTTGGTTTACTTATATTGAAATTCATTGATGAGATTTTTAATTAGAAAATTAAATATAAAACAATTAACAGATTGTTGCTACCTCTTCCGATTCGCTTACTCCTGCTTCCTGAAATGAAGCCATTTCATTAATAAATTGCACTGCACTTTTAATAATTGGATAGCAGATCATCGCACCTGTTCCTTCACCTAAACGCATTCCAATGTCTAAAATTGGTTCTGCATTTAAATGATTTAGCATTTTGATATGTGCCTGCTCATTTGATTTGTGTGCAAAAAGACAGTATTCCAACACTTTAGGATTAATTTTTGATGCAGCAAGTAATGCTGAAGTAATAATAAAGCCATCAATTAACATTGTTATTCGTAATTCGGCAGCTTTTAACATAGCACCAGCTATCATAACAACTTCGAAACCACCAAACTGCGTTAGTACATCAATTGGATCTTTACTTCCACTGTATTTGGATAAAGCTTCATTTAGCAACTCAAATTTAGTTTTAACTCCATTATTATCGAGCCCAGTACCTCTCCCAACACACTCTTCTAGGCTTATGTCAGATAAGATACTGAGTATTAATGATGCTGAAGATGTGTTGCCAATTCCTTTTTCTCCAAATGCAATAAAGTTGCATTCTCCTTTATGAATTTCTTCAATTACATCAGCCCCACGTTTAAATCCTTCCAAACATTGATCTTTTGTCATTGCCGGTCCGAATCTGTAATTCTTGGTTCCGTAATCAATTTTTTTATTAATGATATTTAAGGAGGGATCAAAATCATGATCGATACCTGCATCAACAACTTTAAAATCAATCCCGTGCTGGCGTGAGAATACATTTATTGCAGCACCTCCCTGCATATAATTGTAAAGCATTTGGTAGCTGACAGATTTAGGATAAAAACTAACGCCATCATCAGCAATCCCATGATCTCCGGCAAATACCACCACTGTAGGATTGGTAATTTTCGGAGTTAAACTGTTTTGTATTTTCCCTATTTGAAATGCAATTTTTTCAAGCATTCCCAACGAACCAATAGGTTTCGTTTTCCCATTGATTTTATTCAACAACTCCTGATCTAAAGATTTGGATACTGAGCTTATTTTAAATTCTATCATGCTTATTTATAGGATTTTGAGTAATATCATTTATTGATCATGGCCTTTAAAAGGCTAAGATTCTGAAGCATAATTTCTTTGCATTCTGTATTTTTCTCATTGAGTATTGCTGACTCTAGATCAGGAATGGCATCAGTTCTTTCAATTTGAACAATCGCTCTAGATGCTTTAACTCTTACATCGGAATCTTTGTCTCTCAACATTCCTGGAATCCATTTTTTCGAAGACCAGCAAGCCAATTCAATCACTTTATCAATTGCTATTAATTTTTCCTCTTTTGTACCAGATAGCATATCCTGATATTTTGATTGCATTTCCTGTATTTCTTTTGTGTAAATAATTTCTTGCTTGAAGAAATCGGGACGAACAACACTTTCGGAATATTTAATCATTTCATTATTTGTTGCCCAACGAACAATTCTTGGCAGCATCCATCTCATACCAGGAGTACATTCAGGATGGCCAACAAAAGAAGCCACCTTTCCTTTCCCAACACTAGCTACTACAATAAATGGCTTGTTGTTGGTCATATTTTCAGGACTACCCTCAACTGTATGAACATCAGAAAGCATGCTTGCTAATTCAATTCCTGAGCTGTTTTTTGTAGGAATTAAAACAGGACCTTCGTAATATTGGCAAAATGATATTTTACGATCTTTCAACTCAGGAAAGATTTCTTTTCCTTTTTCACTTAATGAAAATTGAGACAAACCATGCCCCCTGTTATCATGCTCAATATCAATGGCTTCAAAACCATTCAGATTTAAGCGTGGATAATCAGGAGTTTCTGTCATAATGTATGCTCCTGCACAAATCCCAATAACTGCAATTCCTTTTTCAGCAACTAGTTGGACTACTTTTTCCATTCCTGATTCACCCAAACTTTGAGTCTCACCTCTGCCACTTCCACCAGGGAAAACAATTGCATCAAATTTGTTTATTTCATCAGATACAATTTGACTTGCACGGATTATTTCACAATCAATTGCCGGATCAATTTTAAGGGCTTCAATAGCATCGGTAATACACCATGGACTATCCCCGTTTTTATCAAAAACACCAACTTTAATTTTATTCAATATGTTCTGTTTCTCAACTTTTCGACAGCTATGTAATGGAAGTAAAACAATAAGTAATGAAAAAAGAAAGATGAATGATTTAGTCATGATAATAGGTTTGTTGTTAAGCTTATAGTGTGTTCTTTATTTCAAGTGGTAAGCCAGATATGATTAATGTAACACGATCTGCTCTTTTTGCGATGTACTGATTAATGCTTCCTTGCAGATCATTGAATCTCATAGCCATTTTGTTTCCCGGATGTCCTCCTAATCCCAATTCATTGGTAACAATTATCCAATCGCAATTTTGGGCAAATAGCTTATCTAGTTCTTGAGTAGCCTCATGTAATGATTTTTTATCATCCTCTTTGTTATCAAAAAAGAAATTGTTAATCCACAAGGTGATACAATCCAAGAGTACTACTTTCCCTGTAAAATCATGATGACTTAAAAACTTTTCTTCCTCAATAGTAAACCAGTGATCTCCACGTCTTTGCTTATGTATATCAATTCGTTCCCGATGTGCATCATCCCAAACTCGAGAGGTTGCCAAATATACAGGTTGATTACTTAAGGATAGTGTTATATCTTCAGCAAATAAACTTTTTCCAGAACGTTGTCCTCCAGTAATTAAATGAATCATTGCTATTTTTTTTTAGATCAAAGTGATTGAATTGATCAGTAATTTAGATAGGTGAAGTTACAAATTTAAGATGTCGACAGAAATATAATTATCCTTTTTTACAACAGTATTCCATATGGAAAATAGATTGCTATAACGAGAAGGATTGTTGCTAAACACACCGAGTGGTTTATATAGAAAAGCTTATTGATATCTTCGTTCAATATTGGTCGATTATTTACGCCAATAAATGGTTTGTGAACACTTTTCCCATCGTAATCATGTGGTCCACCAAATTGGCAATCCAGTATTCCTGCCAAAGCAGATTCCGGATAACCAGCATTTGGACTCAAGTGAGCATGGCCATATTTGAATATATACCAAAATCCGTTGGAACTGAGAGTAAGAAATACCATTAAAAATGCAGTTATACGAGCAGGGATGAAATTTGCAACATCGTCTAAACGAGCGGCAACCCGACCAAACAAAATGTACTTTTCATTTTTATAACCAATCATGGAATCCATTGTGTTAATCATTTTATAACACATCATTCCAGGCACTCCGGCAATTGCGTAGTAAAAAAGAGGAGCAACAACACCATCCGATAAATTTTCCGATAATGTCTCCAATACTGCCAATCGTATCTCTTGTTCTGATAATTTTGATGTGTCTCGTCCAACAATCCATGACAGCCTTTTCCTGCCAGCTTCTAATCCTTTCTCGTTAAGATGTTTGAATACCTCTAATCCTTCCTGAAGCAGACTTTTGTTTGCCAATCCGTAAAAAACCATGATTGATGTAAATGCTACATACACAGAACTATTCCAGAGTAAAGTAATGGAGCTTAGGTGCCAAAAAATAAAGTAGACTCCTGATGCCAATCCAAATGCTAGTAAAGCTCCTTTAGCCAATTGGTATTTTCCTTTATTCAGATATTTAGTGAAAAAAGAAATTGTGTTGCCAAATAAAACTATTGGGTGTGGCAATTTTCTCGGATCACCAAAAAAGAGATCCAAAATATATCCTATGACAAGAGGGAGGATTATGAGTTCAATTTGCTCCATTGAATTAATGCGTTGATTAATAATTGATTTTTTTCATCGGTTTGAGTTGCGAGTCTGAAAAAGGAAGAATTTAATCCTCGGAAATTAGCTGCATCACGAATTAATAGCCCAAAATTAGAAATTAAGTATTTTTTCAGCTCAAAAGCAGTAGATTTTTCTAGTTCAACTAAAAAGAAAGATGTTTTTGAAGGATAAATTCGTAAGCCTGGAATTTTTTGAAGATTTTCCTTTAATTTATTTGTTGTTGATTTATAGTAATTTACAGGAGGTGAAAAATCTATTTTATTTGCTAAAAGGAACTTTCCTGCCTCAATTGCCAGTGAATTTACCGTCCAAGGAGCCTTGTAGAATTGAATATTCTGTACCAATGCCTTGTTTGAAATTAAATATCCCAATCTCAGGCCTGGAATTGAAAAGTTTTTAGTCAGTGATTTTACTAAAATCAAATTTTGGTGTTCATCTAGTAAATCTATGCATGAATCAACTTCATTGGTAAAATCGATATAGGCTTCATCAACTACAAAAATAGATTTCGGATTCAATTTTAACATTTCATCCAACTCATTCCGTTGAAGTATATTCCCATTTGGATTGTTAGGGTTGCAAATCCAAATCAAGCCTTCTTCAAAAATGGTTTTGCTATTTAGCTCTGTCCAATTAATAAAGAATAGCTTGTGTTTATTGACTCTACAGGCATCTTCATACTCGGAGAAGGTAGGGATAATAATGCTTGAGTTTGATTCTGAAAAACATTGTGCTATAAGGTAAAAGGCTTCCGTAGCACCATTTGTTGCAATAATTTGATCGCTATTTATGCTTAAATCATTAGCTAAAGCATTTACAAGACTTTCTGCAGATGCTTCAGGGTAAGAATGTATGCAATCCCAATTTTTGAATAAGTGTTGTTTTAGATTTTCGGATTTACCTCCAAACCAAACATTACTGCTAAAATTGGCAATAATTGCTTGTTTATATTGGTAACCATCATCTCCATGTCCGTGTAACATCTTGTATTATAGGGTTTAATGTGTGATTGTACTATTTGTTTTATATGAAATGAATGGTCCGATAGAAGAATAAAAAAGGAACAAAAACAACAAGAGTTTACAATTGTAATTACAAATGTAAACTCCTAAAACCCCAATTAAAGAAATAATCCTCTAATTCAATTGGTTGATTTACTGCGTTTTAAGCGCTCCGACTAAATCAGTTACATTTTCAACCTGATGTCTGATCATATATTCCTTAATTCCTTCAATAACTTTAATTGTTACTTGAGGATCAATAAAATTAGCAGTCCCAATTTGAATTGCAGAAGAACCAGCAAGAATAAACTCAATTGCATCTTTAGCATTCATAATGCCTCCTAATCCAACAACGGGGATATTTACAGCGTTAAAAACCTGCCAAACCATTCGCAAGGCTACAGGCTTTACACAAGGACCTGATAAACCTCCTGTAATTGTAGATAAAAGGGGCTTTCTAGTTTCTGCATTTATAGCCATCCCTAGCAATGTGTTGATAAGTGATACCGAATCAGCACCTTCAGCTTCAACAGCCTTAGCTATTTCAGAAATATCCGTTACGTTTGGCGATAATTTAACCATCAGGTGCTTTTTATACACTTTACGAACCTCTTTTACAACAGCTGCAGCAGATACACAGCTTGTTCCGAAGGCCATACCGCCTTCTTTAACGTTCGGGCAAGATATATTCAGCTCAATAGCAGGAATTCGATCCAAGTCATTAATCATGGCTGCAGTTTCTACGTAATCTTCTATTACAGAGCCAGAAACATTGACCAAAATGTTCGTATCGTAATGATTTATTCTAGGATATATATTTTCACAGAAATATTCAACGCCTTTATTCTGCAGACCAACGGCATTTAGCATTCCTGAAGGTGTTTCGGCCATTCTAGGATAAGGGTTTCCTTCTCGATGGTGTCTGGTAGTACCTTTAACCAATATACCGCCTAATTGGTTGATATCGATAAAATCTTCGAATTCTTCACCATAACCAAATGTTCCGGAAGCAGTCATTACCGGATTCTTAAGAATCAGATCCTTAAGTTTAACTTCCAAATTTACCATTTTAGCTCGTTTATATTGAACACCGGACCTTCAGTGCATGTACATATATTACCTCTCTTTGTATCAGTTACGCAGCATAAGCAGGCACCAAAACCACACGCCATCGTGTTTTCAAGTGAAACTTCACATGGAATGTCTTTGCTTTTAGAGTAAGCTGCTACTGCCTTCATCATGGGTTCTGGACCACAAGTAAATACGTAATCAAACTTCTCATTAAGCACAGAATGTTGTGTTGGATAACCTTTTTCGCCAATTGAGCCATCTTCGGTAGTTACGAATATACGCCCATATTCTTTGTAAGGATCTAATTCAACAGCATCATAGGCAGAACGTACACCCAATATGGTTGTAACCTCATTTCCCGCATCCTTCAGATGTTTAGCCAAGTATAATAAAGGAGCAACGCCACAGCCACCTCCAATTAAAAGAGTTCTAGAGTTCTTAGGGATAGAGTATTGATTTCCTAATGGGAAAACGATATTAAGCTTGTCTCCAATGTTTAAATCGCCTAATTTGGTAGTGCCTTCTCCAATTTTTTTAATGAATAATTTGATGATATTCGTTTCGTAATCAACAAAATGGATGGATAAAGGTCTTCTGAGGAAGGTATTAGTTGCATTTTCTACAAGAACGTTAACAAATTGCCCTGGTTTAATGTCTGGTAAGGGCGTAGATGCCTTTACATCAATAACAAAAGTCCCATCATTAAGCTCTTCCTTGTGCAGTACCTTAAAGTCCTGTACTAATTTT
>JAQBBZ010000385.1:0-14982 GCA_032125735.1 Labilibaculum sp. | reverse complement strand
GCATTTCCTTTGGTGGCATTGGTGTTGAGCTATTTGGCAATTCGAGAAATTGGTAAAGACGAAGCTTTAGTTCGCTCAATGGATCGTATTCGATAATCTTCTCAAAACAAAATAACAAAACCGGCTCGAAAGGCCGGTTTTTTGTTAGTTATGAATTAAGAGTTATAAATTATAAGTTTTGAGTTTGAGCTAACTTCCTCATTGGACTTTTCGACCTTCGACCCTTCCAGACTTTTCCACCTTCGACCTTTGGACTATTTGACTTTTAGACTCTTAGACTCTTCGACTTTAGATCTTTCGACCCTTAGACTCTTCCAGACCTTTCCAGACTCTTCAACCTTTCGACTTTTTAATTTTCTCCTTGGTTTTCTTTTTCATTACCGAGTAGCCGAATCGGCCAATTAGTTCTCCCAACTCGAAGTAGTGCCCGTGTGAGTAAACCAAAGGTCCCGCTTGTGCCAATGAGAATTCGCCTTTTTCGTTGATGTATCGCTCATCGGCTTGCACGTTTACTACTTCGGCCATAAACATATCGTGCGAACCCAATTCTATTATTTTAGTCACCTTGCACTCTATGCTCAATGGCGATTCCTCGATAATGGGAGCCGATATCTCTTTCGATTTGCCGGGAGTCAATTTCATCTCCTTGAACTTGTCGAAATCTTTACCCGATTTTACACCGCACCAATCGGTAGCATAGGCCAAATCTTTAGTGGTAAGGTTGATTACAAATTCGCCGCTTTCTTTAATGATGTTGTACGAGTGTCGGTTCTTGCGAACCGATATGTAACACATGGCCGGATCGGAGCAAATTGTACCTGTCCAGGCAATGGTGATGATGTTATAATCTTCGGGTGTGCTACCACAACTTACCATTACGGCTGGCAAGGGGTAAACCATTGTTCCGGGTTTCCAATGTTGTTTTGTCATACTTGTAGCGTTTTAGATCTGCTAAAATACAAATAACTGTTTCTTTACGGATAAGATGCGCACAATTATTCTAAACAAATTCAAATTTCCTTACATTTGCTTCTCACAAACACTGGCAAGGAGCACATTGCTTTTGCCGCAACAACACAAACCATGAACAAGGATATTGAAAATATACAGTTAGACGCGCAAAAGTTGGAAAGTGCAGGAGATTTTCGTGCAGCCTTAGCAAAATACAAAGAGATTGCTTTGTTGGAGAAGGACAATATTGAGGCTCATTTTAAAGTGGGGGAGTTGCACCACCAGTTGGGTGAATTGCCACCTGCAATGAGCGCTTACATCCGTGTTATCGATTTAGACCCCGAGCATAAAAAGGCAAAGGTAAAAGTTGAAATGATTAAAATGATACTGGACTATTACAATAAGGATATGATTAATCCTTAATCTACTGAGGATATGTTCAATTACAAAAGCCTAACAATGTGAATTGTTAGGCTTTTTGTTGTTATATATCTCGTCCTGAAAAAAAGCAGTATCCCATAAAGTGTGTAAGTAAAGTTATTCTGAGTTTAGGATTCTCTCAATTTTCTATATGCATTATCATACCAATCTGCTTTTTCAATTGTGAATTCATATTGAGTCGTAGGGGTATCACTTTCGACAATTTTAAATTTAATAGTTCCACCTTTTATTAATATTTGGTGAACTGTTCTTGAGGTGGTTTTATCAAAAGTAAGTCTATCTGATTCGTAATTAATCGCAGTTAAATTATATCGTTTTTTGTCTTTGTCAAGGATAAGTACTTTATAGTATTCAGAGGAGTATGCTTTAACAGGATTATTGCTGGCATACTCGTAAAGTTGTATTGATATATTGCTGGAGCTTGAGTTTAAAAATATCACGTTTAGTTCGGAATCTTGCGTTGCAGTATTACTAAAAGCACCTCTAATTAAATAAGTGTTTCTGATGTATCCCTGCTTAGTAGGTTCTCCAAAATCATCAACATAGTGATTTACGGACCAAATCCCAGTATTGTTAAGGTTTGCGATTCTGTCTTTTTCTTTTTCTTCAGCTTCCTTTTTCTTTTTCTCAGCAAGCAATTGGGCCTCTTTCTTTTCTTCAATTGCTAATTGAAGTTTTTCTATTTTACCACGCAAAAGTTCGAATTCCTTGTTTTTTGGGGATTCAGGATGCTCCTTATATAGTTTAAAGATATTTTCCTTGGCTTCAGAATATTTTTGTTCACTGTAGGCTTGCTCTACTTTTGCAATTGTTTTTTCAGCTCCATTTTCACATTCCTCAAGTTGAGCTTTTAATTGTTCATGTTCGACTTTTAATTTGTCGTAGTCGGATTGGGAAACACAGCTAGTCATTAATATAGCTAATGTAATGACGGTAGTAATTTTAGATAACATGGAATAGTAGTTTAGGGTTAAGGCTAAGCCAAATGTAAACTTTTATTATGTTGGTGCAAAATATTGTTAAGTATTTTATTTTCTTGAAATATCCAAGTTTATCTTTCAAAATAAACACATTCAATTTAACTTAGATAGGGCGTAATCATTCGGATAGGATATTACCCACCATCCATTCAATACCCTCACCAAACTCCAATCATGCCCATCTTCACCCGGTAAAAGTCCTGCCCGTAAAATTGGCGGGGCAAGGTTCATGGACTCAAAGCCCAATTCGCACTGCTTTGTATGGTATCTCAACCTGCTGTTTGCCCTGCTGGCAATACTGGGGCAGGTGCTCGCACTCGTGTGAGCATGGTTCGTAATGTTGCCATTGTGGCGGGCAGTAGTGCGGGAGGTGTTCGTAAAAGTGTGGCGTAGGCTTGCAGGTTTGCTAGGAGTCAAACCAAAATTACACACTAGGCTGGCAGTGGTGCGGGCTATCAACTCAGCAGTGAGGAGAAGGTCTTCACCAGTGCAGGGTATGAAAGCAAAAGTGCTGGGAGGGTTCCAATAAGTGCAGGGCTGTACTATTTTGTTTGCAATTTGGATATCCATAAAGGGAAATAGGTGTTTTCGCTGTTTAGTTTTATTACAAATAAGAAAGAGAGAAGTGGTGTGTGCTTATGTTTTGCTGATGTTTCGCAATGGTTAGATATATAGACCGACATGATTGAGTGGGTGTTTTGGGTGTAAAACAATATAATTTCACTTGTCGATTCTTTTGTTGACCATTAAAATGATAACTTAGATTGTTATAATTTTAACCTAATAAATATACTTCATGATTAAGTATCCTTTGTTTTACCGCATGCGCATTGCGGAATATCTAACCTTTACGGCTCGTGTTTACAGTCTTATAATGAATGCTATTACCGAAAGCATCACTATGGAGCCATTTAAAAGCAGAATCGAAAAATCGAAAATCAGGTTCGAGGAATCGGCTAAGAAAGTAAATACACAGTTGTTAACCATAAATGTGAAGGGGCGCGACGCCAGAAGAGATCAGTCGATGATTGCCTTTACAGCTTATGCCGAGGCTTGTTCGAAACGTTTAAATTCTACTGTTAGTGATGCCGGTAAAGCAATTCTGAACGAAATAAACTCTTATGGCAGTGGCATTACCCGTCGTCCGATGTTAGAGGAATCGGCTATTCTTCTTGCACTGTTTGCAAAAATAAAGAACAGTCCGTTTTTAACTGAATGTTTGCAACAAATGCGCGGACAGCAATGGTTGGAAGAGGTTGAAAAAGCTGAACAGGAATTTACCGAAGCCGTTGAGTCAAGAGGAGATGCGAAATTGGATCGGAACGAGGAGATTAGTAGTGAGATATGTAAAGAGATTAGAAAAGAATTTGAGGCTTTCTTTAAATATTTGGATGTGATGTGCGATTTAAACACAGATGTTGCTTATTTACAATTGGTGAAAGAAATAAACATTGTATCGGAAGAAACCAATGCACCTTTACTGCAACGTGCCGGGCGAATTGCCATGGATGTTGGTGAAGATATCAGCGCAAGCGAATAAAAATGATTTTTGTTTTATGAGTGAGGTGCCATGATGGTATCTCGGGTAAATACCGGAGGCATTCAATTGTTTCCGGTATTTTTCTGCATTTACGTTTTAACTTTCCCTATTGGTGTTTTGTTGAATAAAATAAGATGTATTAGTCCTTTTATGTTGATTTAAATGCCAACCTAAACTTTGCGGTATAAATGTTTTCTTAGCTAGCTTTTGTTTCGTAGATTCGGGAGTTGAAATGAGAAAAGTGTTTTTATTATTCCGTTTTGTGGGATGACAGCAGCTCTTGGGGTTTTTCGGGCAAGAGGGATAAAATCATAAGGATATAGAGAAAGTGATTTCTTTTTGTAAAAATGCATTAAAAGAATAGTCATTATGAATTATAGTATTGGGAAATGGTTTTGTGTAATGCTTTTGTTGGCCGGTGGCTCTAGCTTCGTAAAGGCAGGTAGTCAGACTGATAGTTTGTCACGCTTAAGCTTTGAGCAGGCTTTGGGAATAACCCGTCAGAATAGTCATGTTTTGAAGCAGTATGAGTTTCTTCATAGTCAGAGGGAGCAGGAGTTGAAGGCAGCCCGTGGCTTATACCTACCTTCTGTATCGGTTAGCGCCAGTTATGTGGCCATGAGCGAAGATATTACGCTGGATTTGAATCCGGTGAAGAATGCCATAACCCCTCTCTATGATGCCTTAGGCAATTATGGTAATTTTTCAGGAGTATCCGTTCCCGATGGAGCAGGAGGTATGACAACACTTCCCGATAATATGTCTACCGCTGCCCTTAGAGGAAAGTTGAACGAAGCGCTGGATGAGATAAATGCAGCCAACTGGGATCAGGTGATTCAGAAAAATCGATTTGGCATGATTAGCGCTGGATTCAGCTGGGCACTGTTTACTGGGGGCAAGATTTCTGCGGCCAATAAGGCAGCGGAGATTAAGACTCGAGAGGCTGTGGAGATAAAGGATCAAAAGGAGGGAGAGATACTCACTGAGCTTGTAGAACGTTATTATGGATCATCTTTGGCATATAGTGTCGTTTGTATCCGTGAAGAAGTATTTCAGGCCATGACAAATCACTTGAATGATGCTCAGAAGATGTTTAATCAGGGAATCATACCAAAAGCCGAGCTTCTGCATGCCAAGGTATTTTGCGCCCAAGCAGATCGGGAATTGAAGAAATCCAAGCGTCAGTTAGAGATTGTTAATGAGGCTCTTTCAAACACCATGTCATTGGGCGAAGGAATTGTAGTAACGCCCGTTTCCAAACTTTTTTACGTTCCATCGATTCAGTCGGCAGAATACTTTAAGGGTATGGCCCGCGATAATTCACCCCTCTTAAAGCAGATCGATAGTAAAAAAGACCTTGCTCATCAGAAATATAGAGTAGAGAAATCAGCCTATTTTCCCAGCCTGGCGGCCATGGGTGTTTACGATGTGGCCAACAAGGATCGCTCTCCTTACATGCCGGATTATACTGTGGGCTTGGGCTTGAAATGGACCCTTTTTGATGGTATGGCTCGCACACGCAAGGTAAAAGCTGCAGGATATCTACAGAGTCAGGTTGATGAGATTCAAGAGCAGGCCAATGCTGATATAGAGACCGTAATAGAGAAGTCTCATCATGAGGTTTTGATGGACATAGAACAGCTCGATGAGTTGGATACGGCACTTGAATTCGCCAATGAGTATTCGCAGGTGCGTCAAAAGGCCTTCGCAGAAGGGATGAGCACATCTACAGAGGTTGTAGATGCTCGTCTTGTGGTTGCTAAGGTTCAAATTGAACGGCTGGAGACCATTTATAATTATGATGTTGCACTGGCTCGATTGCTGCAGTATGCAGGTATGCATAACGATTTTGTGAATTATCAGCTTAGGGGAGATGTTGAATTTGAATCCTACAGCAAGTAGAGTCAAATTTTGCAACTGTTATGCTGAGAGATAAAAGGTTAGTGAAAAAAAATAAATTAATAGAGATGAATAAGACCAAGATCATTATTGCTGGCGTGGCTATTGCAGCAATTGTACTGTTTTTTGTGTATACCGGATGGATACTCAGTAAACCGATGCCTATGCAGATTCAAGGTGAGGTGGAAGCTACACAGTTTAAGGTTGCATCTAAACTAATTGGACGTATCGATAGTCTTCCCGTACACAAGGGACAGTCCATTAAAAAAGGAGAACTTCTATTCACTGTTAGCAGTCCCGAAGTGGAGGCTAAGTTTCAACAGGCTCTTGCCGCTAAGTTGGCTGCTCAGGCTGAGAAGAGTAAGGCCTATAACGGTGCCCGAAGCGAAGATATTCAGGCAGCATATAATGTCTATTTAAAGGCAGAGGCTGCTACCGAATTTGCCAATAAGACATTTAAACGTATCGATAATCTTTATCAGGATGGTGTTGTTCCTGCTCAGAAAAGGGATGAGATCGAGACAAAGATGAAGGTGGCACAGGAGAGTGCAAATGCGGCTAAAGCCATATGGGAGAAAGCCCAAAAGGGTGCCCGTGTGGAGGATAAGGAAGCTGCCGGTGCCTTGGTAAAGAGAGCCGAAGCTGTTATTCAGGAGGTATCTTCATACCTTAGTGAGATGAAGATTCTATCTCCGGCAGATGGAGAAGTTGCCAATATCATAGCCGAGAGAGGCGAGCTTATACCTGCAGGTTATCCTGTGGTTACCTTGGTAGATCTTGATGATGTGTGGGTTACCTTTAATATTCGTGAGGATCTTCTCTCCAAAGTACGCAAAGGGAGTATCCTTCCTGCTACATTCCCTGCCCTGGGAAATAAAACCATAAAATTGGAGATAACCTTTATTAATGTTCTGGGTGATTATGCCAACTGGAATGCCACCAAAACAAGGGGCGATTTCGACATGAAAACTTTTGAGATTCATGCCCGTCCCACTGAAAAGGTGGATGGTCTTCGTCCCGGCATGAGTGCCCTTGTGAATTGGGATAAGCTGACTCAATAGTTCCTAATACATTTTACGAAGTCTTTTTGTAGGGCGTAATCATAGGATTTGTATTCTGTTTTTTAAATTTTTTTCGAATGCAATCATTTTTTACCAGTTGTTTTTATAAGGTGCTGATTCGAGAGATCAAACGCATATTCACCTCACCGGTGTATCTGTTTTTTTCCATCTTGGCTCCTGTTATATCTTTCTTTGTGTTAATGGGGATATTCTCTAAGGGGGTACCCCGAGATTTACCCATAGCCATGGTGGATCAGGATCATACCGCCCTATCCAGGAACATATCCCGGATGGCAGATGCCACATCCATTGCTAGCGTTGACTATCAATGTGCCAGTATTGAACAGGCACATGAACTGATGAATAAAGGGGATGTGGAAGCCATAATTGTGATCCCTCATGATACGGAACGTGATGTGGTAAGAGGAGAACAATCCAACATCGCACTATATATCAATAATACCAATGTAGTTAAAGGGGGGATGCTGCAGAGCGGTCTCCACGAGACCCTTGCTACTGCTTCGGGAGGAGTGAAGCTCCAAATGGCCATGAAGAAGGGAGCCACCTTCCATCAGGCCAAAGCGGAGGTGCTGCCCGTAAGATTGGATAAACACGCACTATTTAATCCATTTGTTAGCTATTCGTATTTCCTTACTGTGGGGATACTGCCCGTGATGCTTATTGTATTCACCCTTTTGGGGGCTTTGTATGCTTTGGGAGTGGAGCTAAAGGACGGAACCGGAAGAGATCTCCTGAAGATCTCCGGCGACAGTGTGCTGACGGCCATAACGGCCAAACTATTGCCCTATTTGTTGCTTTTTATGATGGATGCCATGATTATGAATTTGATACTTTTCCGTTACATGGGCACGCCCATACACGGGAGTCTTACGATCATCATATTGTCAGAATTCATTATGGTGGTGGCCTATCTTTTGCTGGCGGTATTTCTTCTTGCCATGACGGCTAATTTGCGTCTTTCTCTATCATTGGCAGGAGCCTATACCATGATGTCACTTACCTTTTCGGGATTGACATTTCCCCGTTTTGGGATGCCCATGATGGCTCAGATATATTCGGCAATCTTCCCATTTACATTCTGGATGGAGATATTTATGGGGCAGACACTCAGGGGAGAGGCTCCAATTAACGCCATTCATCCCCTCTATATATTCCTGATATTTATCACTATGGGGCTTTTATCATTCCCCAAGTTTAAAAAAACACTTCAACATGAGAGATATTGGGGTGGAAAATAGTTTTTACGATATAAATAATACGTTCCGATGTTGAACTACTTATTACAAGGCTTGCGGATGACAGGTCAGTTCTTTATTGCGGAGTTGCGAGCCGTAATAAAGGATGCGGGTGTACTCTTGCTATTTGTTATAGCCATAGTGGCATATTCTATCATCTATTCAATAGCCTATTCCAATGAGGTGTTACGCGAAATGCCTGTGGCTGTGGTCGATCAAGATATGTCTGCATTAAGTCGTCAATACTCTCGTATGGTGGATGCCTCCGAACAGATGGATGTGGTGAAAAAGGTCATGAGTATGCATGAGGCCAAGCAGTCGTTCTACGCTGGAGAGGTTAAAGGGGTAGTACTCATTCCTGCCGATTTCGAGAAGGACATCTATCGAGGTATCCAAACATCTGTAAGCATATATGGTGATGCCAGCTATTTTTTGGTCTACAAGCAGACCCTTTCGGGTGCAGCTTTTGCCACAGGCACATTCTCTGCGGGTGTGGAGGTGAAAAAATTGTTGGCAGGAGGGGCTCGCATGGAACAGGCCATGGATCAGAGAGATCCTTTGTCCATTAAGACCTATAAATTATATAATCCATCATCGGGATATGGATCATTTTTGATGCCAGGACTCATACTCATCATCCTCCAGCAGACATTACTTATTGGTATAGGAATGATGGGAGGAACACGCAAGGAGCGTTTCAGGAATCAGTATGAGTTGCCCAAAGGCTTGCAAAAGGGTCAGATTGCGCCCATAATATTTGGAAAAACTGGGGCTTATATGTTGATTTATCTCATCGACTCTGTTTTTGCATTGATACTGATCCACTATTGGTTCGGCTTTCCCGATAAGGCTAACATTTTAGATGTGTTTACCCTATTGATCCCTTTTCTATTGGCTGTATCATTCATGGGACTGGCAATATCGGTGCTCTTTAAAAGGAGGGAACACTCATTGATGTTTCTGTTGTTTCTCTCCCCGGCCGTACTTTTCCTGAGTGGATTATCATGGCCCGCCACAGAGATCCCAGCATTTTTCTATAATTTGGCTCATGTGTTTCCCAGTACCCTTATGATTCCCGCATATCTAAGGGTTAGAACCATGGGTGTGGGACTTTCTGATGTAAGCTTTGAGTTGATATTTATGATGGGACAAGTTGTGGTTTACTTCGGATTGGCATACTTCGCTTTTAGATATTCACTAAGGAGAATAAACAGGTCTTAATTATCCATTACGCTGTGAATTGGAGTGGCAGAGATAAAATTTCAGGAATTGTGGTAAGAAAGCTTTGATTGAGAAAAAGATTCTTCAAAGTCATTGCTTGATTGCTTTTAAACGATCAGTTTAAATGTTACACCACCAAAGCTTGTGCACTGTAAAACAAAAGATCAATGCAGTAAGGCTGCTTGTGGGAAGGTGATTCAACGTAATGAATGCCAATATCTAACCGACAGCAAATTATAGGCGAATATCCCTGCGGAATCATAAAACGATTCTGATAGAATTCGGGAGGGATTTGATCATATTGTAACAAAAAAAAGCATTGAAAAAGCAGTCGAAGATGTTAGCTTACTATAATGACAACCTACATTAAAATCCATTTATGATTTTTTTGGACATGTAACGGTTCACATTCAGGATATTGATACATCAGTCTGTTTTATTGGAGAAATACATGAAATAGACAATGATATAATTGTAATTAATGAATATGGGACAATATCTTCTCTTGACCGAAAGTTCATTATGATTTCATTAAATGATATTACAAGAATTTATGGAGGTGGTCGATATGAAAAGAAATTAATAAGCTTATTCAATAACTGGCATAGCAAAAGCTAAATTATCATGGGCGTTGATGCGCAGTTTGATCCCGATAGCTATTGGCTACTATTCGAATACAAACTGTTTAGTCTCCTTATAAGTACAGCAGGTAATTCTATAAAAAGCAACTCAAGAAAATGCATAAACTAAAAATTAATCTGATTTCGATTTTACTTTTAATCTGTAAGGTCTCCATAACTTTTGCTCAAGAAAGTGTAAATAAATACGAACCAAAAACCTTAATCGAATTACAAGAATCAATTCAGGAAGTTTTAAAAGTAACTAATACTGCAGGAGCCGGCATTGTAATGATGAATGGGGATTCGGTAGTTTGGATGGGAGGACTAGGCAAAGCAGATATTGAAAAAAATATAGATGCAGATGAGAATACATTGTTCCGATTGGGGTCTGTTTCTAAATTGTTTGTTGGTTTAGCAATCTTGAAATTACAGGAAGAGGGGCGTTTAAATTTAAAAGATAAGCTTAAAGATGTAATTCCTGATTTAAAGATTATAAACCCTTGGGAAGATCAATACCCAATCAGAATTGAGAATTTGCTTGAACATACCGCTGGTTTCAACGATTGGAGTTTGGCTGAATTAGCATGCAACAATCCAAACATTAAAACACTTAAAGAATCTCTCGAATATTATCCCAAGGGCAGGACAGCACACTATGTTCCCGGTACGCGAACACAATACAGTAATTTGGGAGTTAGTATTGCCGCTTACATTGTGGAAAGAGTTTCCGGAATGCCCTATGACGAATATATCGATAAATATTTTTTCAAAGCTATGGGAATAACCGATATGTCTTATTCTAATTCAGAGAAATATAAAAAGATAGGTGCAAAAGGATATGATAATGGAAAGCTCTTAGATTTTTTATATCCTCTTTATCGTCCTTCAGCAGGACTTATTGGTTCTCCCAATGACCTTTCTAAGTTGCTTAAATTTTTTATTAATCGAGGAGAAATTAATAACACGCGGATACTTTCAGATTCATCCTTACAAAGAATGGAAAGGGGCGAAAGTTTTAATATTTCAAAATCAGCCATATTTAGTGATGGTATTGGCTTAACAAACTACATTTCTTCTTATAAAGGTTTTGCCTATCATGGACATGGCGGTCATGTTCCGGGAAGCCACTCTGATTTTAAATATCTTCCTAAATATAATTTAGGTTTTGCAGTAATAATAAATAACGACGATGATAGTGTGCTTGATAGAATTTCAAGCTTAATAATGGCATATCAAACAAAAGACTTAGCTCAAGAACCCGTAAAACTAAAGGAAGCTATTCACAATTCAACAATAGACCTTTCAGGTTACTACATAAATGTTAATTCTAAATTTAAGCTTTTCCAATTTTTTGATAAAATGAAATTCATTCAGAAAATATGGAGTGAAAATGATACTTTGCATAAAAAATATGTTTTAAATGGCAATTCTACAACAAAATATATTCAAATAGAAAACAAGGAATTAAGGTCCGAATATTCCAATAAAACAGGATTTATTCAGCTAAATGATCCAGTAGAAGGACAGGTAATATATGGTAATATGGGAATGTTTAAAAAAATACCCTCTATTTATGCTTATACTCTGCTTACTCTATTTTGGGCATTTTTTATTGTTCCTTTTCTAATAACTGTTTTTGCGGTGCTCCGCTTACTTATTTATCTTTTTGGCAAGAAAAAAAATAAAATAGCATTGTGGATTTCCCTTTGGCCATTTATAAGCATTTCTTTTATTTTAGTAATTGTTTTAGCACTTTTTATGAGCCTGCAAACAACACTTGATACCTTTTTGTTATTAGGAAATAGTAGTCCACTCTCATTATTAATTTTTATGGGTACAATTGGCTTTGCCTTGGCATCTTTGTGGTCGATTTACTACCTAATCAAGAACCGTCGTGTGAAAATGTCTAGGGTATTTTATTATCATTCGGCTTTAGCGGCTATTTTTAATATCATCTTTACAATTTACTTTTTAGCTAACGGACTGATTGGAATAATGACCTGGATGTAAAAGATATGATAGTCAACAATAAGGAAGGCGTAGTTGGCGATAATTAATAAAATAGGCTAGGCGATGGTGGGGTTTGCCTTCGCAAAAGCAGTTACTAAATCTAATTAGACAGAAACAAAACAACAAAACAAACATGAACAAAACAGAACAAAACAAAACTTTCAGCAGTACCAACGGAGCAATACCATTATTTTTGCCGCCTTATTAATCGGTCAGGTGTTTTTTGCATCCTTTGCCGTTTTCATCAATCAAATACAAGGCCCACTTACAGGAGGTGATGATGTTATTCGAATGGTTTTCATGATTATGCTACCTCTATTTTTCCTTGTTACTTTTAGTGTAGGCAAAATACTTACAAAGCAAAGGCTAAAGCTGGCGAAAGAAGAGAAGCAGATCAAAGCGAAATTGGAAGCTTACCGATCAGTCAGCATCATAAAATATGCCTTGCTCGAAGGAACGGCTTTCTTCGCCATTATCACTTATTTACTTACGGGAGAATATTTGTTGTTGGGTTTTGCAGTGATGATGATGTTTCTGTTTGCCACTTACTATCCATCAAAAGAAAAACTGGTAAGCGAATTGGAACTGAATCGCGCGGAGCAAGCCATTTTGGAAGATCCTACTGCAGTTGTTGCCGAGGTGGTAAAGAGATGACGAAAAGCACTTCTTCTGCGAGGAATATTGAGCTAAAGCACATTAATTTCTACAATAGCATAAGCTGGTCATTCATATATTGTACTCTGTAGGAGTTCTGAATTTTAAATAAATAAGAGAACAAGTGCTGTAAATAAGCATTTGTTCCCTTATTATCATTTACTGTTAAAAGCTTAGCCCGTAATTTCCTGGCTGCGCTTTTTGCAATCTCATTGTTTTACTTATGGCGATAAAGTTGCATCTTCCCAAATACATTCGAAACGACCAGTAGCGGTCCATTTTCCGAATCAAGAGTAAACTCAGTGGTAAACAAATTACTCTGATAACGGAGTTGATTGCAATTTTTCAAATATTCCTCATCATGATATAGTTTTACAAATTGATGGGAATTTTTTCGTCCTACCCTATTGCCCAATTTGTATTCCATGCTGATGGAATGATCCGAATCAGACCAGGAAAAAGAACATACTTCATTCGTTTCGATATTTCGCCAATTGCCATTCATAATAATGTTCATCATTTCCGTTGAGTTCATAGCTGATTGTTTTGAGATTTTGGTTTACTAAAAGTTACAAAATTTTGTGCTTTCGGCTGATTTTATTTTCGGTACAACTTCTATTGGATGAGTTACAATTAAATAGATTGAATAAGTAATAAAGATCTACAAGAAAGAATCAGATGAGATGTGGATTTTTATAAATGTTTTACCAATTAGTCGTGGGGCTTACGAGTTGATAATGGGTACGCAAATGATATAAGTAAACCTTTATTCATCGAATAAAATGCATGAATATCACATCATGTGATTAGCAATATCGGCAAAATAAAATAGCTGATTATACAAAGTGTTTAAATCCAAAAGCGAATGAGCTAAACTTAAAAAAATGTATATTTGATATTCGTAAATGCTTTGTAATAGGCTTATTTAAAGTGCGTGTAAAACATTTAAATTATTAAACGATTACAAATTAATACAAAATATGAACCCGATTTTTCAACAGATAATCTCCGAGGTCGTAAGACATAGACTTAAAAACAGAAGTTATAAATCAACTCAATTTGAGAAAGCTGTAAAAAACACAAAAGTTGAATTCACTCATTTAATGCGTGATAGCTTCCTTATTTTATTGGGGGTATTGTCGGCTGGTTTTGGATTAAAAGGGTTTTTACTGCCAAATATGTTCATAGATGGTGGGGTAATGGGTATTTCTTTAACCGTAGCCGAATTAACCGAAATTCCTTTATCTATTTTAATCGTAGTGATCAATCTTCCATTCATAGTTATGGGATTTTCGACAATCGGCAAACAATTTGCCTTTAAAAGTATTGTTGCCATTTTATTGTTAGCTATTTCTGTTCACTTTATTCCCTTTCCTTTAATCACCAATGACAAATTGCTGATTGCTATTTTTGGTGGATTCTTTTTAGGATTAGGGATTGGATTGGCTATTAGAGCAGGTTCTGTTATAGATGGAACAGAGGTGCTTGCGATTTTCTTAAGCAAAAAAACATCATTAACCATAGGAGATGTTATTCTTATATTTAATGTGCTTATTTTTTCGGTTGCAGCCTATGTATTTTCAATTGAAATTTCGTTGTATGCAATGCTTACCTATTTAGCGGCATCCAAAACAGTCGATTTTGTTGTTTCGGGTATCGAAGAATATGTAGGAGTCACTATTATTTCGGATCATAGTGACAAAATTAGGTTGGCAATAATTCAAAAACTTGGACGAGGTTGTACCATTTATTCCGGTAAAAAGGGTCATTCTATGGTTCATACCGATATCATTTATACCCTGCTAACTCGTCTGGAATTAACAAAACTACACACCGAAATCGATAAAATCGATAAAGATGCCTTTGTTGTAATGCATAGCATTAAAGATGCTAAAGGGGGTATGATTAAAAAAAGACCACTAAAATAATAATAGGAAGCGGTGCAAGTCAAGAATCTGATTTGGTCGTTTGTTATGATCATAGAATCTTATAAGCAGTATCACTACTGTCCGACTAAATAATGAGCATGCATCGCAAAGAACTCTTTTCACTTGTTTTACACTGTATCGCCACCTACGGGGCTCTTTTTGTTGATTGTCTGTCAGCTACCATATTCTCGCTCCTCTGGAGCTGTTCAAAATCCCGTAGGGATGTTAATATGGTAGTAGTCAATTAATATCAAAATAAGAAGTGCTGTAAGCACGAAAGAAAATAATATAAAGGCAAATTTATCCGCTTAGTAATGATAAAAAAGAATACAATAAGATGGCTTCACAAATACAGCCAAAACAATTGAGTATATATGAAATTGGTTCAGGAAATACCTGAACCAATTCTTTATTTATGCAA
>JAQBBZ010000384.1:0-2575 GCA_032125735.1 Labilibaculum sp. | reverse complement strand
TAACGAAGAAGGTAAAAAGGTTACCAAAAACTACCTAGTCGATGCAGTCTCCCTAACCGAAATGGAAGCGCGAACAATTAAAGAGCTTGGAGAAGTTCAGGTAATTGCCGGAAAAGAAAGCAATATTTCAACTGTTTACAGAAATGAAAATAGAGATCGTTTATTTAAAGCGAAAGTTGTTTATCTTGATGTGATCGATGGGAAAGAGAAGAAAATCATAGAATACAATTTGATTGAATCCGATACAGTTGAAAATGCTTCAACTCAGTTAAAGGAGAAATTATCTGATTCGATTGTACCGTTTGAGATTCCTTCAGTTAGTGAAAGTAATATTATGGATGTGTTTAATTATTTTGAATAACAACAAAAGCCCCTACAAAGATAGGGGCTTTCCTTTTACATCATCCCAGCTAGACCACCTTTTGGAAGTTTCGGATTATCTTCCTTATCTGGTCTTTCGTGTAATATATTATTATCTATCAACATTACCATAAGCAACCAGTAAGGCATTTCTAAAGCTTCTTTATAGCCTATGTTAAGACTCTTTTGAGCTACGACCAATAAGTTTACTTCGTTGAAGATTTTAGTTCGCTCTGTAATGCCATCAGATCCTCCCGTTGATTTCTTGACAGGAGTTCTACGGATGTAATGGCTTTCGTAAAATTTCCCGTATCAATTTGCGATAATGTTATTCCAAGCAAATTATACAAATCTAAAGGAATAAACTTGTCAAAATCGCATTCAAATAATTCATCAAAGATAGCCCGTAATGGCTCCATAAATTTACTTATCTGCGGGACCACAATTTCATGAAAATCTTCCGGTGTTTTAATCTCTCCTTCAATCTGAATTTGCGCTAGGTGTGGCGAAATAGCTATTAATTGGCCGACCGTAATCGGTTTTATTTCAATCTTACCGTAAAAGGCTGATTTATTCCGAATTATATCGGCTTGTGTGTGTAATTGTTGTATTAGATCCATAGGACAAAGATACTAAAATAAAAATAAATTAAATTATTTTGGGTTGGGTATTGTTTTATTAATAGTTTTGTTTTATATTTGTATCAACAAACAAAGATAATAACACTAAAAAATAAAGACCATGACTTACACAGACCTACTAACAGAACTTACAAATAACGGATTAAGCACTTCTGAGATAGTGAATTTAGTAAATAAATGTAAACAAGATCATGATTTTAACGCTCTTCAAAATCACATTCACTGTACTTGTAAAGAGATTTTGAAAATGGAAAGAACTGAAAACCCTAGTGATGCCTATAAGGCGATGATTAAATCAGAACAGAAAAGGTTGAATGAGATTTGCCAAACTAGATTAAGATATTTTTTATAAAAACAGGGGCTTCGGCCCCGCAAATCAAATAAAATGGATCAAAGAAGAAAAAAAGTAAATGAAAGTTCAATCCTAATCGACAAAACGATTAAAGAAAAGTTTGGAACTAAAACACATTATTGCGCCCTGAACGGATACGAAAGCAGAGATTTTACTTCAAAAGTATACGTAAGACTTTATGCCGTTGATTTACAGAATGAGTTTTTCCTGCCAATGGGGTTGAGGTGGAAGTTAGTAGAAATAGAACCTAAAGAAATTTAAGATGAAAAAGTTTTTTGAATTTATGTTTGAAAACTCAGGTTGGATATTTTCAGCGGTTGTTTTTATAGCACTTGTTATCGGTGTAATTTACGAATCAAATCATACTTTTTAAAATGGAATTTTACGCTCAGGTATCAAATAAGAAGCTTCTACCTCTTCACGATTCAGACAGCGAAGCGTTAAACAAACTGAAAGCAAAACATGACTATAAGTTTGTAGTTACTTCCCCAAGAAATTACAAGTTCCATAAAAAGCTTTTCGCTCTAATTAATTTAGGGTATCAGAATACCGAAAGCGGAATGAATTTCGAAGAGTTTAGGGCTTATAAGATAATGCAAGCCGGATATTATAATAGAGTGGTAACCGAAAAAGGAGAGTTCTATTTACCCAATTCAATTAGCTTTGCATCAATGGATGATTTGGAATTTGAAAAGCTTTATTCTAGCATGGTTAATGTAATGATTACCACACTTGGATGTACATCAGAAGAAATTGAACAGGAATTAATTAACTTTTTTTAAACCTAAACCAAATGAAAAAATCAGATAGTATAAAAGAAATATGCTCGGCGTTAGTTAAATTTCACGGAGAAGTAAAGAAGATTAAAAAGACCGCTATAAATCCATTCTTTAAATCTAAATATGCAGACCTTTCAAGTATTTTAGATGCAATTGAGGAGCCATTATGTGAGGCTGGGTTATCATTTGTTCAATTTCCAATAGGAGAAAACGAACTAACAACCGTACTTATGCACGTGTCAGGGGAATGGATTGAGGGTAGCTATACCATGAAGCCTACAAAGAATGATCCACAAGGATTAGGTTCTGCGATAACATACCAAAGGCGTTATGCTTTAGGTGCTATTTTAGGATTAAATATAGATGTTGACGATGATGGGAATAAGGCTTGTGAAAAGCCAACTGTTTACGATGCAATTAAGGAAATGAATACTGCAAAAGAT